>NZ_KB891591.1 GCF_000373485.1 Dasania marina DSM 21967 | reverse complement strand
TCAACCGCTTCTCGTTGCGCAGCAAAGCCAAGGTGCAGGGCCAATGGCGTTTATTCTGCATGGTACACAATATCGAAAAGGTGATGCGTTACGGTGAAATGGAAAAAGAAAGAGCCCAAAAGGTGGCCTAAAGGGCAACTAATACGCGCTGACTGCGCATAATATGGCATTATGTCAAATAGATGTGGGTGGTTTCTACACAGTCTAGAATCATCCCATAAAACCAATAGAAGAGAGCTATGGACAGACGATTTTTCCCGAAACGTTTTTCTACAAGCTCGTTAGGTGTATATGGATCGTACCTTTAAAATAATTATTAACTTAAGCATGCTGGCCCTAGTAGTCAGCTCTGCATTTCACTTAATCTTACTTAGCTCTGACAGCGAAACTTATAGGCTGTGGGTTTTCACCCAAATTACGATACAACTAATTGGTATTTCCTTGCTCATATTTGTTCGTAAATTCAGTGCAATTGCCTTAATGTCATTTTTCTTATTATCAATCCCATTTATATTAATTAACGCAACTAAACTAAATTACGGCCACATCACATACAACGGCATTTTATTCTTCTTATATTGGGTGGTAATTGGTAGTCTGGTTTATTTAAATCGCACTCATGCCAAGTAAAACACCTAACAAGTTTGGGAATATTCGCACTTCGTGCTGGACAGCTAAAAGCGCTGCTTCGCAGCAACGCTGCCTATGCCAAAGGCGTTAGGGTACAAATGGAATTTCTCGAGCAGTCCAAGTTCTTACCGAGAATAGAAGTAATATACATGGAACTTTTACCAAAGATCAAAGAGATATTTCCCGACTCAAGAGTTGAGCATGTTGGCTCGTCGTCAATTCCTGGCGCGATATCCAAAGGAGATTTGGATATATTCCTAGGAGTAGGCAAGGAAGAATTCAGTGAGGCTATTCAGCAATTGGGTAGTCTTGGTTTTTATGAAAAAGAAGACACACTACGTACTGAATCGCTTCGAATGATGATCACCAATCTATATTCAGAAGATGTAGCCATTCAGGTCGTAGAAAATGGGTCTGAATATGATTTCTTCGTCGAGTTCAGAGATAAGTTGAGGTCAAATCCAGAGCTAGTGTCGCAATATAATAAATTAAAACTTGGTTGCATCGGTATGGAGTATAACCGGTACCGAGATATAAAGTCCGCTTTTGTCGAGTCTGTGCTAAACACACCTTAACAAAGACATCAAAAATCGTTACGGCCAAAAAACGGCCTCCACTGGAAGCGCTAACGCGCCTTTTATAGCGGCGTTAAATTCTCAAGGATAGTATGGATTACATAACGGAATGGAGAGCAGTAAAGCGGAAGATGCAATTTATTGCTCTAGCAATAATTATATTTATCATTTTAAGCTTTTCCGTACTACTAAATTACGAAACCAGCTTAATATCGGCAGTTATCCCCTTATCACTAATAATTTATGCTTTTGCCCTATACAATATTGGCGTTGCCCTCACTGCAATAAGCTATTCAAGTTTTGGCAGCGCGGACATGACGAAGCCGTTTCTTCATTATCTAAATGTATTGGTTGTGGTTCAGTACTTAAATAATGTAGCAAGGCCAGTCAACACCGCTGCTGCTTTGGCCTTCGTGCCTTATAAAACGAATAAGAACAGCGTTACATCGGCATGGAGGCTTAATTTTTAATTCGTCACACCCAGGGCATTCGCTTTGCTCAAGGGTAGCCCCCGCTCGAAAAAGCTGTGATACAGAGCTACGGAGTAGGTCAAGCCATAGGCTCATTTGATTAAAGCCTGTAGTTACAGCCGCTAATAATTCGTTTGGCATTGATAGAAATAGATAGCTTATCGCATCACCATACCCCGCTTTCGCGGGTATGGTGACTAGCAGA
Source organism: Dasania marina DSM 21967 (assembly GCF_000373485.1). Classification (NCBI taxonomy): domain Bacteria; kingdom Pseudomonadati; phylum Pseudomonadota; class Gammaproteobacteria; order Cellvibrionales; family Spongiibacteraceae; genus Dasania; species Dasania marina. Next base: position 118,819 of record NZ_KB891591.1, on the reverse strand, counting down.
TCATCTCGGACAGTCACTGGGCTGCGATGACCTTTACACGTTGGCAATAGCGGCTTTAATATCCTGCGGTGTCATTGGAAGAGTGCGCAGCCTTGCTCCGGTAGCCTTATAGATAGCATTAGCTATGGCAGGTGCGACGGGAGTGACCGCCGGTTCACCAAGGCCCGATGGGGCCGCTTTACTGGCGATAAATTCCACTTTAACTTCAGGGGTTTGGCTTAAACGCAGGGGGGTATAGGTATCAAAATTAGTGTCTTTGAATTGCCCGTTTACTAGCTCTGTGCCTTCGAATAACGCCATTGAAAGGCCCCACAATGCGGCCCCCTGACACTGCGCTTCGGCACCATTGGGGTCGACGATAATCCCCGCATCGATAACAACGTAGAGTTTTTCTACATTGACTAAACCCGTGGCTTTATCCACATGTACTTGTACGGCGCAGGCAACCCATGTTGGCATATCCCGCTCTTGGCCAAAGGTTGACGCGATGCCTAAACCATAGCCTTCCGCTTGCTGAGTACCCCATCCAATCATGTCTGCGGCTTGCTGCAATACCGCCGCTTGACGACTGGCGCCACCCACTGCGATAGGGCCACTGCCAGCATTACGCCCTTGAGCTGTAAGCAGTTCAAGGCGGAATTCCAGCGGGTCTTTACCTGCATGGTGTGCCGCTTCATCCATAAAGCTTTCAACTGCCCAGCCCGTCCAGCCGGGGCCAACCGAGCGCAACCAACCGGGCCGAAATGATGCATTGGCTAAGTCATTAGATACTGCACGTACTTTTTGCGCCCCAACACGGTACCAGTGATCAGCACCGGCGATTGAAAACGGATCGAACACTACACCGTTTACACCTTTAGGCATGAACACTGGAACCATCACTTCAGTCGGCCACCCTGCTGTTGCGTGATGCTCCATGGCTACAACGTGCTTGGCACTGTCAAACGCCATTTTTAATTGCTGCACTGAAGCAGAACGGGGGCTGTCGAATAACATATCCTGCGGACGAGTCATGATTAGCTTAACGGGCTTTCCACCTAATGCTTTCGATGCTAGCGCCGCTGGAACGGTGTAGTCACCGTTCAGCCTGCGACCAAAACCACCGCCTAATAGATAAGCACGAATTATTATTTTTTCTTCAGGTACACCGAGTGCTGCAGCGAGGACCGACGCCGTCAGAGACTGCCACTGGCAGCCGGAATGGATCTCCCAAAAACCGTCTTCACTTTGGCACACCAGCGCATTGAGCGGCTCCATCTGCGCATGCAACACGGTGTGAGTGAGATATTCATGTTCGATAGTGTCAGTGGTTTTGGCAAACACACTGGCGGTTTCTACAGTGCCGGTGTCTAGGATGGCACCTTTGGCGTTATCCTTCAGTAATGCGCGGCCATGGCTGATGATGTCGGCTTCTGACACCGTGACAGCATCGCCTGCCTGCCAAGATACCTTGACCAATTTGGCGGCTTTTTGCGCAGCCATAAAGCTGTCAGCAATTACCATCACCCAACCGGGAACGGTGCCACTAGGATCATCCAGCGCAATCGATTGTTGATAACCTTTGACCGCTTTAGCTGCACTATCATCCAAACTGGTAACGCTAGAGCCGTAGCGAGTTGGCGGCTGAATAGCGCTGGCATAAACCATGCCTTCCATTTTGGCATCAATACCAAACACCGCTTTACCGGTGGTTTTGTTATCGATGTCTAGCGAGGTTACCTGTTTACCCACTAATTGCAGCTCATGATTGGGCTTCAAGGTTAAGGCTTTGAGCTCCTCTTCGGTAAACTGCCGGCTGACGCCTTCAGCTACCAAGTCGCCATAACTGATTTTATGCTTACCTGATAACACCATGCCATTTCGGGCTTTACAGCTTGCCGGCGATACGCCCCATTTTTTAGCTGCCGCCTCAATCAGGGCGGTACGCCCTGCCGCCCCGGCTTGGCGATAAACCGGCCAGCTTTGCGACACGGACCAACTGCCACCAGTAACCATCAAGCCCCATTTATTAGCGCTATCCACATGGATAATCTCAACATTTTCCCAAGGGGCTTCCAGCTCATCAGCCAAAATGCGCGCAATGGCGGTACCCACATGCTGACCCATCTCAGAGCGGATGATATTGACTTTAACTTTACCCGCTTGGTCTATGGTGTACCAAAGTGAAGGCTCGTAAACACTGCCATTATCAGGCAACACACTACCTTTGTTCGTAGCGGGGTCCATGGCAGCCAAGGCGCTGCGTGGAAAACCAAAACTGACGCCAACCGCCGTCATGCCAATCAAAAAGCCGCGGCGGGTAATGCCGTTAATACCATTCTTGTTATCGCGTAAGCTACTCATCGCGGGCCTCCTGTTTCATTGTGGCTGCCGCTTCGTGAATTGCTTCGCGAATACGTACATAGGTCATGCAACGGCACAGATTGCCGCTCATAACTGCGTTGATGTCTTCATCCGTTGGGCTGGGAAAATCTTTTAGTAACGCGGCAGCCTGCATAATTTGCCCTGACTGGCAGTAGCCACATTGGGGGACTTGGCGTTTTTGCCAAGAAATTTGTAGCGGGTGGTCTCCCGTTGCCGATAAACCTTCAATGGTGGTGATTTCAGCCCCTTCTACTGCGGATACTGGCGTAACACAGGAGCGGGCCGCACGGCCACCAATATGCACCGTGCAGGCGCCACAAGTACCAATACCACATCCAAATTTGGTGCCCGTCATATCCAACTCGTCGCGAATAACCCACAACAGTGGGGTATCACTATCAACATCTGCGACGACTGGCTTGCCGTTTACAATAAATTTTGCCATTACTCAGGTCTCCCGTGAATCACTGCTCAAAACGGGGTTGATGGCGGATCTCCCCCACTTTTTTTATCAGATTGGGCCAAGGTTGCTCCCCCGCCGATTGGCGTAGGTAGGCGGCAATGGCAGCAATATCGTTATCACTCAATGCATTACGAAACCCTGGCATTACAAGACTGCTGATCCCTTGGTCACTGCGTACGCCATCGAGAATCACGTTAATGAGGTTGGTGGCGTCATCAAGATGTGTTGCACTACCTAGGCTCAATAATGGACGCCCTTTTATTAACGGATCACCACTGTAATGGCATGCGGAACAGGTAATGGTGTATAACCGTGAGCCTTCATCAATACGCATATCCGGTATTTTATGCTGTGTTTTTAGGGCTATTTGTAAGGTATCGCTAGCTGCGGGGTCATCAGTGACATTGCCCGCATGATCGGCAAAGTAAACACTGATGGATGTAATATCACTATCCGACAATGCCGCCAGGCCATGGTGAACTACTGGCGCCATAGGGCCTGCAGCGCTGCCGTGGAAGGGTGAATTGCCGCTACGCAGATATTCATAGAAATCTATTTGTCGCCAGGGTAGCGGTGACGAACTGCTGCTGGTCAGTGCAGGCGCAATCCAGCCATCAATTGCAGCGCCTTGATACATCTTGCTGTACAGCTCGCCGCCTAAAGCATTACGCGGTGTATGGCAGGCTCCACAGTGAGCAACCCCTTCAGCAAGATATGCACCGCGATTCCACTCCGCTGATTTATCCTGATGAGGGGAGAAGCGTGAAGTATCCGCAAACAGTAGTTTCCAGCCGGCCTGTAAAAAACGCAGATTCAACGGGAACGGAATACCGTTTTCTTTCTTCAACTGCTCCACCGCAGGTATCGATGTCATGATGTAAGCATATATGGCTTTTATGTCGCTATCCGTCAGCTTATTAAAATGCTCAAAGGGAAATGCTGGCAATAGATGGTGGCCGTCACGGCTTACCCCCGTGCGCATGGCTCTATTAAAGGCTTCCTCTGACCAACTACCAATACCGGTATTAACATCTGGGGTGATATTGCTGGAATAAATAACCCCAAAAGCAGTATGCATCTGGTAATTACCCGCATAGAGTTTTCCGCCGGGTAACGTATGACAAGTACTGCAATATCCTGCCGCTGCTAGCTTTTTTCCTTGAGCAATCGTTTGTTGAGTAAATTGATCTTTGGCGGGAGGTGCGATTGGTGTGAACGCTGGCTGCCAAGCGTAAAAGCTAAACAGTCCAACACCAACAATGACGGCAATACATACGCTGTAAATAACGCGCTTAAGCATATTACATTTCCTTATCTCGTGAGTTAAACGGACGCCCATATAACATAGGGGCCGTTTTTATCGGTGATATATTTGTTATTGTAATAAGCATGCAGTGTCATCGACCAAGTAAACATTAGTGCGTCATGGTGTTGCGGTCAACCAATACAGGCTTGACGTTGCCACGGTTTGATCTGCCGCCAGTACCCAGCCACCTCAGCATCAGCTTAAACTGGTTTTGCTGCTCTAGCTTATACTTGGTCTAATCATCCGGCAAAAACCTTGGCCGCAACGGCTGAAGCGGGCACGGCCAAAGAGAATGATATTTAGCCTACTGCTCTACTTAACTTAGCTTGGTAACACTCTATTAGGGTAGCAAGAAACAGGAGAGGGGTGCATGATAGCGCGTAGCCGCTAAATCTTTATTGAGTACTGGGCATTTTTAAACACCTTTATGGCGACGAAATACTCCTGTTATGCATACTTCAGACTAAGCCGCCGTATGTAATTTTTTACACGTATCAGGACCCATAAAAATTGTGCTATGTTTGCTCATGCTAGCACCTTATGAAAGTCATAATACCTAAGCAAAATAGAACCCACTATTTACTAAGGAAAAAAACATGTCAAATGAAGGTTATCACGAACCTATAGAAGAGCTCACCAACGAAACAAGAGATATGCATAGAGCGATTACATCACTGATGGAAGAGCTCGAAGCAGTAGATTGGTACAATCAACGCGTAGACGCCTGTAAAGACGAAGAGTTAAAAGCCATTCTTGCTCACAATCGGGATGAGGAAAAAGAGCATGCCGCAATGGTGCTTGAATGGATTAGAAGAAAAGATCCTCGCTTTGATAAAGAGCTAAAAGATTATTTGTTTACAGATAAGCCTATTGCTCACAAATAAATAGCAAAGCAAGCGCTGGCACAGTAGCCCTAGAGCCTCACCGGTTTAACGGACTCTTTTTCTAAACAAAGAGGCTCTCTAGTCGAGAACGAGGTGTAATATGAAAGGAACGTCATTACTGATATTGCTGCTAGCTATTCTATTACCTGTACTCGCCGCATATGTGGATGTTCTAGGCGGAAGCTATCCCACCTTGGCAGCCAAGTTAAATACAAAGATTTTAATAGGTGAGATTGTAGCAGCTGTTGCAATCATTACACTTGTGCCTACAGCTGTAGTGTCATGGCTTAAGTCTAGTCGTGGAGCATTAGAGTTTTCCGCATTGGGTATCCATATAAAGGGGCCTGCTGCGCCAATTTTGTACTGGGTTTTAATATTCGTCGCCGTTAGCGCTACAGTAATAGCTTTGCTGGGTATTTTCCATCCACAACTAGGCACAGAACTAGCTGCTCATTAAACTTACCTAAGCTTAGTCACCGCACCGCTACGCCGCCGACCCTAAAGACGCTTACGCCATAGGCTCGCAGTGTATTTATATGGTCATCAAATCCCTGCCATGCTAGCCTGAGCTGCCCACGGCTTACCCATAAGCATGTGCACGCGAAGCAGGCCAAACAAGAACCTCGGCTAAGCGTGCGAACGACCGGCAAATCATCTACAAACACCAACGGGAACTTATTTTCCGGCTTGCCCCTAAATACTACATAGTCATACGCACACTCTTAAGAATATTACCTTTGTATAGCAAGTCGTATACAAATTTGAGCAAACGAAAATTTGACGATTTTTAAAGGATATAATGGAACATTCAAATATTTTATTAGTAAGAAAATTTTTTGCCAAAGTACTCACACTGATATTTTATGGGCTGGCTGTTGTTATTGTCATCTCCTTACTGGTTAATATTGTCGACGGTATTATCAACAAGGAAAATATCACCGAGGTTTTTTTAAGCAGTATCAACACAGGCATTATTGCGCTGGCTGTTTTTGAATTAGCGTTTATTATTAATAAAGAATATTCCGGCCCTGACGAAGACAGCCAGAAAGATGCCGTTTCAAGCTTACGGGAAACGCTTCCTAGGTTTATCGGTACTGTTTGCGTTGCTTTATCGCTAGAGGGGCTGATTATGGTCATTAAATACAGCCAATTAGATTTGGCCGGTAACCTATACTACCCAGTGGCCATTATTGTTAGTACGGCACTGCTTTTATCCTCATTAGGCATCTTCTTATACTTAACCGATAAACGACACTAAACAGATAAAACAAGAGGGTATTGACTACAAAGGATTACAGGGTAATAACTGTGGGCATAGGCCAGACAAATTGACTGCTTCATTAAATTAATCATGATTGCCAAAGTAAGCAATAAAGCTATTTTTAGTAGCCAAGTGTTCTCTATAAACATAGTGACGTACCCTACTGGCAGCAGTGTAATGAACCATATTGACCCCGTGCAACAGGGGCGTTATTACAAGCTTAACATTGTGCTTTTAAAGCCTAATAAAGGCGGTGTGTTTACCTGTTCAAGGTGCATTATAAACCTCTTTAACCGCCTTTATTTATTTCGACCCGACAAACACCAACACAGTGTATCTACGATTGATTCGGGAAAACGAGTATTGCTGAGTTTTGCGCTAAACATTTAGTCAACAGTAACTAGCAGGCACTATCTACATAGCTAATTCACGTTTAAGTATTATACTCATAGCTCTGAGGCTATAGCCTACTGCAGTGGTAAGGGTACAGCTTTGCCTCGAATAGAAAGCATTAATTACACCAATAGAACATTCAACTACATATTATCAACATAATAAGAGCAACAGGAGTCACAATGAAAATCATTAGTATTGCCTTAATAGTTATAGGCATTGGCCTTGCCATATGGGGGTATCAACTATCTGGCTCTATAGGCTCCCAGCTTACACAAGCCGTCACAGGGGCCGATACGGACAAAGTAATGACTTTCTACATTTCAGGTGCCATCAGTTTTTTTGTTGGCATATACCTTTACACTAAAAATTAAACAGGTGACATCATGGAAATAGAAAACTTAGTCATATTTTTAGCTTTGGGCGCGTTAGCCGGGTGGCTTGCCGGAACAATAATGAAGGGAAGAGGCTTTGGCTTACTAGGTAATATGCTTGTAGGCATTGTTGGCGCTGTCTTAGGTGGCTATGTATTCAGCTTACTAGGCATAACCGCAGGTGGCTTAATAGGCTCGATAATTACCGCCACGGTTGGCGCTATACTTTTATTGTTTATTATTGGCATTATCAAAAAGGCCTAACGGAATAACAACTAATGAGGTGTAGCTAGCCCATAATTGCTAGCTAACACCACGTTTATAATTACAACCATATTTTTTGATATTAATGGCAGCTACCGCAGCAAACTGTAAAGACATTAGAACTAACCGTGATTAAAATAACGCGCACGCCTTAGCTTATTTGTATGACAACTCTCGCCTCCCCACTATCAATTTTCGCAGTACAGCAATAACACTGCGCTTATTTGTCTGCCCTTGCGCGGAACATTATGTTTCAATGGCAGCCAATCAGGAGCCGTAGTAATGGAATTATTAGTTGAATATCCCTTTTTATTAGTCCCGTTAATCTTTTTTGCCAGAGTTGCCGACGTTTCTCTGGGAACCTTTCGAACCATTGTGGTATTTCGCGGCCACAAACTCCTGGCTTCATTTATTGGATTTTTTGAAATCATTATTTGGCTAGTTGCCGCCGCCCAGGTTTTGACCAACCTTGACCAATGGTATCTTGCCCTAGCCTATGCCAGCGGCTTTGCCGTGGGTAATTATGTTGGTATATCGATAGAAAACCGTTTTGCTATTGGCAATGAACTGATTCGCTGCATCTCATTCAACCGTGATGTGCTAGCCGAAAAATTACGTGGAAAAGGGTTTAAAGTAGTATCATTTGACGGCGATATGGGAGAAGCCAACCCCGTTGAACTGCTACTTATTATTGAAAAAAGACGTAATGTGTCTTCGCTTATTCAGTCCATTAAAGAATTTGATCAGACTGCGGTTTATTCTGTGTCGGATGTAAAGAGCGTTTATGATGGCCCGGATCTTTTGCCTAGACGGCATTTTTTAAGAAAGTGAATTTTACTATTGCGGGCAGCACTTATCGTAACAAGGACAACATTACGCAAGCATAATCATAATTATAATCATAGCCAGTGCAGCGTTACCTATAGCAGTGGCAACATCATATTCACCGCCAACACCCGACAAACGCCGTTTAATCAGTATTTTACGGTGGCCCAAAAAGCACTGACGCTTACCTCTCTGGCCAACCTGCAAACCAATTCTGGCCGGGGCATGGATTAACCTCACCCTCTTTAACCTTTAATAAAAAACAAGTTCTTAAACTTACTATGCCCACTCAAACAGCGTTTCCTTTTCGGCATATTTTTTATAATCGCGACTAATCATTCTATCTGTGGTATATTCTGCGCTCTTGTCGTTCTTTCTACGTTTGTTGACTCAGCGTAGCATCAAGTACACCATTTTTATCGTCGCCATCTCATTTCTGGCTTCGCGGTTTTCGCAACCTAATACTGCTCATCTACACCTTGTAACGGCTATGCCTTTGCGCTGCACCATTGGTGCCGGCAATTCTGCGCCTGCCGAAAAGAATTTCTATGCACTTGATATCACACAAGATTATTAAGTATCACTTTATGGATCACTATGACTATAGGCAACACCGACGCTCAACAATCACAACCTAGCATTCTTTCCTTTGTAAAAGATTTACCCAACCTATGCTCACTTGCGGGGTTAGCCTGCACGATTTTAGCCATCTACTTTAGCATTCTTGGGGTTTATTACGCTGCCATGATAGGCATGATCTGGGCAGTTGCTTTTGACTGGGCGGACGGGCTTATTGCCAGAAGAATGAAAGGGCGAACAGGTAACGATCGCGCTTTTGGTGGCCAGCTTGACGTGTTAATAGACATTGTTAGCTATGGTGTTACACCGGCCGTTCTGTTGTTGAGCTATGGCAGATTTGAACCACTATTTCTAGTAGGCGCTTTTGTAATGCTAGCTGCGAGCGCGATACGGTTAAGTTATTTCAGCACCTTCGGCCTTTCTCCAGGGGCTAAATACACGGGCCTTGCGCTAGATAACAACAGTATTATTCTGGTTTTTATATTTTTATTTGAAAGCTTATTCAGTCAAGAAACTTTTTCCGTGGTGCTTTATGCCAGCGGCGTATGGCTTGCCATTCTCAATATCTCTCAAATAAAGACACCAAAACTTTCTGGAAAAATACTCAACGTTTACTTGCTGGCAATCTATACGCTGGCAATAACAGCGGTTTATGGCTGGAAACTTTTATAGCAAACAACAATATTTAAAAGGCGCAATAGTAAAAACATTTTATTCTAGGAGTTAATACGCACAATGGTTGTATATACGGTAGGTACTTTTGATTTATTACATGTGGGACACCTTGCTTTATTAGAGTACTGCGGGACATTAGGTAATGTTGTTGCAGTTGGCGTTGCTTCCGATAGCGTGGTGAACTCTTACAAACCCAATGTACCTGTTATTCCCCTAGATCAACGCACTGAAATGTTACAGGCCTTACGCTGTGTCGATATCGTGCGCCCCTACCATGAGCTTGATTATGTTTCTGGCTGCAAGGCGTTGGATGTGGATATATTTGTGGTAGGCGAAGATTGGGGTAAAAATCCCCACAATATTGCCGTAGAAACCTATTTAAAAAGCCAAGGGAAGAAGATTATTCAAGTGCTCTACAGCCCCCGCACCTCCTCTACAAACATAAAACAAAAAACTATCGCCCAAGCGCATAGCAAAAATTATATGCAGCAATCTGTCGCCTAATATAAACGGCAGAATTTATATTAATTCTAGGCATAGCAATATACGGATAAAGCCACCGCATCGAACCCAGCATGCACCAACAACGTATATAGACGCACTAAAATATGTCATAGATGCTGCCGACAATATATTAACTTCACAAAAATCAACAACTTAAAAATATGGCGCGATATCTGCTATAGGGGTAAATACCATTGTTCCTACAGGAGTATCCCGATGAAATTTTTTAGCCGTCGCTTAGTTAAACATGAAGACCTCAACCCAGCAGACCGACTCTTTGGTGGCAGGCTACTCGCTTGGATAGATGAAGAAGCCGCTATTTATGCTGCTTGCCAGCTACACAGCAAACGCATAGTCACCAAGTTTATCTCGGAGATCAATTTCGTTGCTCCCGGTGATCTTGGCGATGTTATTGAGTTTGGCCTAGATGTTGTTTCGCTAGGCACTAGTTCCATTACCCTTAGTTGTGAAGTTCGTAACAAAGAAAACAAACAAACGATCATTCGCGTAGATAAAATGGTTTTTGTTTGCTTGGATACAAAGGGGAAACCACAGAACCACGGCATAGTAATGAGTGACCCGTTTAAGGAATGTCTAGCTGCCAGCTAACCAACATCACTGGACACCGGCGTTCGCCGGTATGACTCGCATCGAAACACGCAGCAGCCAACCACCCATAGGTCACCAGCGCCTCACTATCATCACGCTAAGCAAAGTACGGGGCTCTACACTTCACATTCTTTGCTACTACTGGCAAGATCAGTTGCAAACACATCACAGGCAGAGGTAGTGCTATGGATTTAGGTATTAAAGGTAAGCGCGCGCTGGTTTGCGCATCATCAAAGGGTTTAGGCCGCGGTTGCGCCGAGGCTCTGGCTGCCGAAGGGGTTAATCTCATCATCAACGGCCGCACTAGTGAAACACTGGAGGCCACCGCTGCCCATATACGCCAGCATTACGGTGTCGACGTCATCGCCATAGCCGCTGATATTACTACAGTCGAAGGCCGCACCGCGGTGTTAGCCGCCGCCACGGATATCGATATTTTAGTGACCAATGCCGGCGGGCCACCGCCGGGTATGTGGAGTGATTGGCAGCGCGATGATTTTATTGCAGCACTTGATGCCAACATGCTCACCCCCATTGCCTTAATGCAGGCGCTGATACCGCATATGATTAACCAAGGCTGGGGCCGCATCATCAATATTACCAGCGGCTCAGTAAAGGCCCCTATTCCGGTGCTAGGCCTTTCCAACTCGGCCCGCGCCGGCCTTACAGGCTTTGTCGCCGGCACTGCACGCCAGGTTGCCCCTCACGGTGTAACAATAAACAATTTATTACCGGGCTTACACGCCACCGATAGAGCCGTCGAATTAGATAGCGCGGCAGCCAAAAAGCAAAGCATCACCGTAGATGACGCCAAGCAACAACGCTGCGCCACCATACCCTCTCGCCGCTACGGCACCGCGCAAGAGTTTGGAGCCAGCTGTGCGTATTTATGCTCACAACATGCCGGTTTTATTGTGGGGCAAAATATTTTGCTGGATGGCGGCGCCATTAACAGCACGCTGTAATAGTAAAGACCCTATTAACGCAGCTGCCCGTTATCGTAGAGGCAACAAACCATGCTACGCACAGTGTTAATCAGCAGCTTACTCCCGGTATTAGCGGGTTGTATCTTCACCCCCAAAACAGCCGGCCAGCAGCCTTACTCTGAGCAGTGCAGCATGCAAACCCGGCGGCTTAGCTTAAGCACGAATAATCTTAGCCACAGTTATATATGCCACGGCGGCCCCAGCGATGACGCCAAAGCCTGCCTAGCGGCCTTTGGCATCGTGGTGCCCGCAGGCAGTTTTATTATTTCGGGCAGCATAGTAGTAGCCAATAACAGCCTGCATTGGCTGGAATATCATGGCACTTGCGATCAGGGCTTACTTAATGAGGTGACGCATATTTTTAAACGCAAAACCCGGCAATCGCAACAATAAGTAACCACCCAAATATTTCCATTAGACATAAAAAAACCGCTAAAGCCTTAGCGGTTTTTTTCAAAAGAAAAAGCCTCCCCCAGCACAAACATCGGGGGAGGAGATCAGGGAGACTTATTGCTCTCTAGCAAATCTTTTCAATACACTCTTTTACACAAGTCTATCGACACACACCTCTGCGGCATTTAACAATGCGGCCATTGTTGGAATACAATTTACCGGTATACCGTTTATTATCACGAAACTCACCTTCAAAGCGGGTACCGTTATTCCAGGTAAACACCCCCTGGCCGTGACGCATATCCTCAGACCACTCACCCACATAGCTACTACCGCGGGCCCACTGATAACTACCTTCGCCTTGACGCTTACCATTAACAATCAGGCCTTTGTACACATCGCCTACCGCCGCAGTTAAGGTGGCCGCGCCTACTAAACGCCCTTTGTTAAACTTACCTTCTAATTTGTCGCCGTTGTAATAATCAACCGCACCTACACCCTGCGGTTGATTATTGACACATTGCCCACGATACGTTCCCTTAACGCTACCATTCTCTGCATAATCCACTTTGCAGTAATCCACTGGGTTATCCGAACCGTGAGCGAACGACGCCATTAAACACATCGTAAATATTATTTTTTTCATCTTTCCATCCTCGAAATGATTCTCACGGCTTATAAATTAGACAATACAGAGAACGAGTTCAAGGCCCCACTGCGAGAGGCATCACAACGACTATGGCGATTCACGCAGGAAAAAGTGTCAAAAATAGTTACGCCTTCCACTTAAAGGTAATAATTATTTTGACACCCTTGCGTCATCCCTTCTTTTGCTCATAACTAGCGCCGACATATCGCCAGTCGTACCTCGGCAGCCAACAATACCCGCTAAAAAACCATTTTATTGACAAGCTGTTATCAGCCAACAATGCTTAGTGATATAGCGACCAGCCAAAACAGGCTTTTAGCCTATAAAAAGTAACTACTACTCACCACTAGCAAGTTATGACAAAGAAATAAAATCATTGATATTCAACGACTTAGCAGGTGCATCTAACACTTTTCTTAAGCTTCTCAAAGTTATGACGCCCTCTTTTAATCCCCAATAGCAATTAACAAGAAAAATGCATAGCCAAACAGTCTAAAAAATATACGAAATAATCAGCTGTATAAGGACAAAAACCTATTTCTATCACCCTAAAAACACTGACGCATCTTTTTTAGGGCAGCTTTATAAGCTGACAGCAACACAGCGACTTGGCATAATGCGCCGCAACTCGTGGGTTGAATATTGGCAAGCCCCTGCTTGCACCCCCATCGCCCGGACCCATTCGCAGCTATTGTTAAGGATACCAACATGCGCAGCCTAAGCAGCCAACTACACCTAGATCACAGCTCTACCGACCTCAGCATACTCATTAACTGCCTAGCCGTGGCTTGCAAAGACATAGCCTCACGACTACAGCAGGGGGCTATGGCGGGCATATTAGGGTCAGCTGGCGCAGAGAACGTACAAGGTGAAACCCAGAAAAAGCTGGATGTGATTGCCAACGATATTTTAAAAGACTATTTGCTAGACAGTGGCGTGGTGCGCGCGCTGGCCTCAGAAGAAGAGGAGGATATTGTTGAGTGCAGCAAGCTGGGTAACTACCTAGTGTCTTTCGACCCGCTGGATGGCTCTTCCAACATAGACATTAACAGCATGGTGGGCACCATTTTTTCCATCTACGAAACCACCGCTGGCGGCAGCGTTAGCAGCCAAGACTTTTTGCAGCCCGGCCGCAACCAAATTGCCGCAGGCTATGTATTGTATGGCCCCTCTGTTATGTTAGTGCTCACTACCGGAAACGGTGTGAAGATGTATACGCTGGATCAGCGCATAGGCGAATTCTTACTTACCGATGAGCAGGTTAAGGTGGACACCGACACCAAAGAGTTTGCCATTAACATGTCCAACCAGCGCCACTGGGCCGCTCCTATGCAGAGCTATGTGGGCGATTTACTGGCCGGGCAGGAAGGCCCACGGGGTAAGAACTTTAATATGCGCTGGGTGGCCGCCATGGTAGCCGACGTGCACCGCATCCTGTGCCGCGGCGGCTTGTTTGCCTACCCCTGGGACCAGCGCGAGCCTGAAAAGGCCGGTAAGCTGCGCCTAATGTATGAAGCCAACCCCATGGGCATGCTGATAGAGCAAGCCGGCGGCAAAGCCTATACCGACCAAGGCCCGATACTGGACATACAACCTGAACATATACACCAGCGTGTGCCGGTTATTTTAGGGGCAGCTAATGAAGTGGACGCCTGCTTGGCTTACCACCAAAAGCCCTAACAGCTATTATAATCCTGCTACGCACACCCTACCGGGCTAAACAGCTACAAACAGCCCGGTAGCAAGCCAACTCCAACTCTGGCCCCCTAAAAACAACACTAGAATTACAATCCGCAAGAAACAATAACAACAAAAGGAATGATTATGCCTACGGTAAGCCTCGCCATCTCCGGCCTGTATATCGCCCTAACCACCCTGCTGGTATTAAGCCTAGCCATGCGGGTGTCAGCGCTGCGGATGAAATTTAAGGTCAGCATAGGGGATGGTAAACATCAGCTTTTGCAACTGGCCATACGCAGCCACGCCAATGCGGTGGAGTACGTGCCGCTGGCTTTATTATTGTTGATCACCTTAGAAAACACCTGGCAGTTGCCGCTAGTGACTCATGCCATGGGCGCGCTGTTATTTGTAGGCCGCGCCCTGCACGCAACAGGCCTAAGTCAAAATGCTAACTCCAGCACCTCCCGTTTGTTGGGCACGCTGTTTACTTGGCTGATGATGGCATTATCGGGTATAGCGATTATTGTTTTTTATGGCCTCAACGCCGCCTAGGCCACCTGCCTAAGCAAGGGTGTTAATGGCTGCGCAGTAAGCGCCTATGTACGCTACCCAGCTCACACACATTTGACCAGCTGGGTGGCACCACCCCTCTGGGTACGGTATCTACATGGGCGACACGCTCATACTCCCGAAACGGCATAATAATCATTTCGGTGTGGGAGCCTGCGTTGAAGGCGATAGAAGAATACTCATCGAAGATAGGCATCATATAGGCTGTCACACCAAATAAGTGCCCAAAAGGGGGAATGGCGCCTAAAGCACAACGGGGAAAACGGTGGCCAAAGTCTTTCTCACTGGCCACCTCAACCTTTGCCACCATCAGCGCGTTAGCCAGCAAATCGCAATGCACGGTATGGCTGGCTGGCAACACCACCATGGCTAGCTCATTGTCTAATTTGACCATAGTCACCTTAGCCAAGCTGCTGCCGTTGAGGTGGGCATACTCTGCTAATTGCGCGGCGGTAAAGGTTAAAGGGTGTTGAACCTGTTGATACTGCGCCCCTGTTCTTTGCAAATAATCTAGCAATAATTTACTTGGCACACATACGCTCCCTGATAAATTTCATTGATACATGCAAGTTAACCTTTAAGAATCTAACCCAAAAGCCCTAGCGAGCACAGGGGGTTCTTGAACCGATTGCTTATATGAAAACCTGTTGTATATGCATTTACTCAGGGGCCTTTAGTAAGTTGTTGAAACCGCTAAAAAAATCATCAAGGCTGAGTTTATCGCTGATTAGCTCATCAATTAATTGCGCCAGCGGCATGGGGACGTCATGGCGCTGCGCCAGCGGCAACATGGCCAATAAGGTTTTATGGCCCTCGGCTAGCACCCCCATCTGCTGCTCCACCTGCGACAAGCTTAAACCCTGCGCCAGCAACTCACCCATTTTGCGGTTGTGGCTGCTTTCACTTAATGCGGTAGCAATTAAATCACCTAGGCAGGCTATGCCATCAAAGGTGTCACTCTTAGCGCCCATAGCGACGGCCAAGGTGCGCATCTCTTGCAGCGCCTGGGTAAAATAGGCACCGGTAAAATTTAATCCTGCCCGGGCATGTTGATTCACTATGCCCAAGCCCAGTGCGTAGCAATTTTTAAACACACCACCCAACTCTACCCCTAAGCGATCAGCACAAAATTGCACGCTAAGATGCTGATTATTAAACAGTGACGCTAGGCATAATTGCAGTGGCCGTGCATCGCTGGCGGCGACAAAACCGGTGACCACGCCGCTGACAAATTCATTGGCAATAGATGGCCCCGATAATTGCGCCACCACATGCTTAGGGAATAGGCGCTGTAAACTTTGGCAAACTGTTTCGCCATTATCGGGGTTAATGCCCTTAGCCATATTCACCAAAGGCACAGACTCTGGCGGCGCTAACTGGGTTAAAGCTTGCTCTATAAAACGCGAAGGTAGGGTAATAATGATGGCATCCGCCTGCGCGATATTTAACTGCTGCATATCACTGGTGACAACAATGCTACTGGGCATAGCCACTGCCGGTTGGTAGACACTGTTTTTATGGTGCAGGTTAACCTCATCCACCACCGCTTGATTAAACTCCCAAGCGGTAACACTGTGACCATTGTTAGCTAATACGGTGGCTACCGCTGAACCTAAATTGCCCAAACCCACTATAACGACATTCATATTTTATCCTAATGGCCATAACCCATACCGTTACGTATAGGCCTGTGTTTTATTGCTGATTAACGGTGTTAATAGTAGTGTTTATTGACGCGTGTGTGTAACCACTGCTGCCAGTCCCGCTGTAAGCCCGCAACACCTTGCGCATAATGTGCCTGCATATAATCGGCGCTGGCAAACAACTGACATTTATTTTTAGCCATAGTCGCCAGCATGGTCGCAAAAAACTGTTTGCGCTCGGGCTGTGCCATAAAAAAGTACACTAAGCTCCAGGCCGTGGCATACATTTGCTGTTGGTCACCGGCATACCAATCACTGGCCGAGAGCTGTAAATACTGCTGCAGTGGCATAGTGCCACCCTGACGCAGATGATCTAGCCAGGCTTTATTAGGCTTAATAGTTTTAGCATTACTTTGTACACTAAGCAGTTCAAAATATTCGGCTATACCTTCGTTCACCCACACTGGCGGGTAGCCGTATAAGCCGGCCATAATCACATGGCTAGCTTCATGGCGTATCACCCCGTGCATAAACTCGCTATCGGGTGCCTGCCATATCACTGCCTCGTTATTGGCGGTGCTATAAAAACCGGTATTGGTTTGTAAATTAGGGGCGACCTGATCACGCAGCTGTTGAAAATCATTTTGGCTGGCGACTAAGCGTATATTTAAATCAACTTGCCTGAGGTAATCCACCGCCAGCGCATCGCTGAGCACGGTGAAAATCTGCTTGGTTTCGGCACTGATTTTGTCGCGGCTAAAAGCGGGTAGCTGTTTATCATCGCCCAATAAGCGCAGAGTGAAATATTGATATTTGGATTGATAGCGATCACCGACTTCTTCGGCTTGCTGGCTGGCCGCGCGGTTATCATCACCAAAATGCCAGCGCCCTTTTTCATCTTGCCAGCGATATATTTTTGCGGCGCTGGTGTCGCGTATATCGCGGGTGGCTACCGGCTCACAGCGATACTGCTGGGGGCCGTGTAAGCCTGCCAATAACTCTTTACCCAAATCCGTGCTGCCTATTTGCTGATTAATACGCCCCACTAAAGGGCCTGCTCTAACCAGGGTTTTGTCAGTAAAGGGATTCACCAACTGCAATTGCTGCCAATTGATTTCGCCACTGGCCATGTCGCTCAATAATTTTTTGCGATCATCAGATAAAAACGGCCAGCTCACAACGGTGATTAACGCTAGCACTATGGCTATACGCAGCAGGGATTTCAGCATGAGGTATTCAGCTCTTCTACGGCTAATTTAGGTACGTGCTAGCTTACCATGTTCAGGCCTGTAGCAAAGTGCCTGCGCCTTAGTGGATGGGTAGTGGGCAGCTATATTTAGTAACAGCGCATACGCCACAACATTAGCGTTTTGAGTCGCTAACTAAAAGTTGCTAGTTGTAAAGCTCCTAGCCTTTACTCGCTAGAACTGCGGCTATCGAGTTGCGCGGCGTGGCGCATGACGTGGTAGATGTAGTGTTGCTCTTGCACGCCGCGAAACAAATGCGCCCAGGGGCCGCTGGCGTAGATCGCCACATCTTCGCCGCCGTGGCTTTCGCCATACAGTAAAGGTACTAGTGCCTGCTGCGTATAATCATCAGCTTCGGTATTGACTGCACTGACACTCTCTCTAGGTAATATTGTTTTTTTATTCATCGCCACCTCGCCATTGGCGTAGGCCAGTGTGGTGTAGGGTTTGCCATCTAGCGCTAGGTCGGGCTGGGGCATGGGGTTGCCCTGCTCATCGTTCACCACCACCTTGCCTAATATGGGATTGCCTCTGGTGGGGTAGCCCGCCATGGTTAGCACATGGCTGTGGTCGGCGGTGACGATAATTAAGGTTTCTTCGGCGCTGGTCATGCGGTAAGCCTGCTCTATGGCCTCGGCAAGCTCTAGGGTTTCTGTTAAGGCTTTTTTTGCGCTATTACCGTGGTGGCCGTGGTCGATGCGGCCGCCTTCCACCATTAAAAAATAACCTTGTTGATTGCGCGATAATAACTCTATGGCTTTGCTAGTCATATCCACCAATCGCGGTTCGCTGCTATCGGCGTTACGGCTGAGGGCGTAAGGCAGATGCGAATCGCTGAACAAGCCCAATACCTGCGCTGTACTGCTGGTGTTTAGCGCCTGCAGTTGTTGCTGGTTAGTGACGTAACTACCTTGCGGATATTTGGCCTGCCATTCATTAATAAGATTGCGGCCATCGCGGCGCACGCCGTTAAAGGTATTGTTATCAACACCGGGCTTAGCAACTGGTAAAAAATTACGTCGGCCGCCTCCTAGTACTACGTCTATACCGTCACCTAACTCAAAGACCAGCAATTGCGCGGCGATATCTTTACAGCCTTGCTGCTTAGCCGCAGCGGGCATATCAAAATCACTCTCCCAGCCACGCTCGGGGCTGTGGGCATAGGTGGCCGCTGGCGTGGCATGGGTAATGCGCGCAGTAGTTACCACGCCGGTAGCCATGCCAGCTTGTTCGGCCTGTTCTAAAAAAGTTGTTTGTTGATTGGCTAAGGCAGCAACGCAATCGCCCCGCTGCGGCCGCTCGTTAAGGGCGATAAAACCGGCCTTGGTTTTTACCCCAGTCATCATCGCCGACATGGTGCCCGCCGAGTCGGCGGTTTGTTGATTGCTGTTATAGGTTTTAGATAAGGCGGTATAAGGCAGGGTTTCAAAAAACAAACGATGCTGTTCACCAGCCAAGCCCTGTAACTGACCTTGATAAATTCTGGCGGCGGTAACCGTGGACACACCCATACCATCACCAACAAATAAAATAATGTTTTTTGCCCGGCTGGTATTGACGGTTTGGCCAATAGCCTGTTGTAACGCCGCTTGGCCCTGTTGATACCAAGGGGTTAACTCTGCGGCCACCGCCACACTGCTTAACCACAACGCCGCTAAGCCGACACTCATTTGCTTATACATCATCACTCCTGTGACTTAAAAAATAGATAATTGCTGACTGGTTACTTGGGCAAGGCTATCGCTTAAAAAATAGAGAACACTGTCTACCGCTGGCGCTAGCTGCTTATCAATATAGTGTTGGTAGTCTATACGCGACTGCTGGTATTTTACCGGCTCGGCCCCGTTTAGGGTAATCACGTATTCTACCCAATCGCCGCGCCTAACATCGTCACCACGGGCCGCTAACTTTTGTGCGGCCTGCACATGGGGCGGGATATTACGTTGATAGTCTTTTAACTTACGGCGTAGGCGTTTGCGATACACCAGTTGCGCATCCAACTCGCCGGCTTGTAATTGTGCCACGGTGTTATGTAAGGTTTGTTGATAGGGTTGCTCAAAAAATACTTGGCGATAAATGGTTTCTTGTAACTGCCTAGCCAGAGGCGTCCAATCGGTACGTACGTTTTCTAGTCCTTTAAAGATAAGCTTTTTTTCACCATCGCGTTCTATCACACCCGCATAGCGCTTTTTACTGCCCAGATCGGAGCCGCGCATGGTGGGCATTAAAAACTTTTGAAAGTGGGTTTCAAACTCTATCTCTAAGGCGCAGCTAATACCGTACTCTTTTTGCAAGCGCTGCTGCCACCAACGATTGAGTAATACGGCTAACTCGGCACCAATAAGCTGCGCCTGCTGATTGCTTTGCGCCTGCGGCAACCACACAAACACCGAGTCGGTATCGCCGTATATCACTTTGCCCTGCTGCCCTTGCACGAGTTGTTTCTCTAAGTGCTCGGCGGTTTGTTGAATAATTTGATGGCCGCGTTTGGTGATGGAGGTCGCTAGGCGCGGATCAAAAAACCGACAGCCGCCAGAACCCAACACGCCGTAAAAAGAATTCATAATGATTTTGATAGCCTGCGATAGCGGCTGATCCTCACTGGCTTTGGCTTGGTCGCGCCAGGCCCACAACTCTTCGATAAGATCGGGCAATATGCTGGGCTGTTTGGCAAACCATGCACCTTTAAAGCCGGGTACTAACTCGCTTTGGTCTAGCTCACTGTGTAGGCCTATGGCCATGCCCATGGGGTCGATTTTAAAACTGCGAATAATCGAGGGGTATAGGCTTTTAAAATCCAACACCAACACATGCTCATACAGGCCGGGCAGTGACTCCATCACAAAGCCGCCGGGGCTGGCCTCTACTTCATCGTTTAAGTGACCATTGGGCGCAACAAAACCCTGCCTATGCAATAAGGGCAGGTAGCGAAAATCAAAGGACGCCACCGAGCCGCCTATGCGATCTAAAGGCAGGCCGGTAGAACAGGTGCGGGCAATGGCAAATTCCATAAGATGAAGCTGAACAAAAATATCCCACACCAGCTTGCAGTCGTGCACATTATATAAAGCTAAGGCGGCTTTATCGTGCAGAAATAATTCGGTGATGGTGTCGCCACGGTGCTGGCCTTGAATAAGTTTGGCGTCACCCAACACTTCTTTGGCCACAGCATTAAGGGCAAAACTTTCAAATCGATAAGTGGCTGCCTTAAGCAATTCTATGCCATCGATAATCACCCTGCCGGCTACTGCACAGGCTCTGCGCCCGCCCTCTTCGTCTAATAAACGCCAGTGAGGTACACTTCCATCGCGCCCCAAAGTAAAGGGGATACGGTATTGCTCGCACAGCTGCGCTAAAAACCAGCAGTCAAAATTGACCACATTCCAACCCATTATAATGTCGGGGTCGTAGGCTTGCAGCCAAACTAAAAAAGCTTGTAACACTAATAGCTCGTTGGGGTAATGCTGCACTGTGTCGTTAACCGGCTCATCGCTAACCATAAAGGTAACGCTGATGCTGCGCTCGCCCTGCATGGCGTAAGCTGAAATGGAGTATAGGCTTAACCCTTCCATGGCGGTTTCTATGTCTATGGATAGGCATTTTAAGGCGGGGCGATAATCGCAGGCTTTAATTTCGGGGTTTACTAAGCTTTCGCCCTGGGGCTGGCCGCGCAGTGCTACGCCGCCGCGTATAAAACGCTCCATTAAAAAACGGTCGCTGGGTTTAATATCGCACTCTAAAGGGCTGTAGCCATTAGCCAACAGCAAATCGCTGGCGGCGCGCATGTCCCTTTGCTGTTGAAAATAAAACGCCACCACCGGCTGCATCGAAAAATTGCGCAACTGCCCCGCTTTGCTATGCCAATTACGCCAAGGCTTGAGTAAGGCGCTAGCCGCATCCAACTGCTCGACGGGCAAAAAAAACACCGCCTCTTGGCCGCTAAAAATTAGCTGCTTAGCACCCTGCGCAGTGGCTAACCAAAAACGCAGCTCTATACCCTGGCGAGTATCGCGCCAATGGCGACTAAGAATAAAGCCTTGTAATTGTTGCTCAGCCACGCTTATAACTCTTTACTGCAGACATAGAGATCTATTCTATACTGTAAGCACCTATAAATACTTATAAGCTTAGGATTAAGCAATGACTACACCCACTATCTACCAAGATCCGCTGTATCAATTATTACGCAGTGAAAAAATTAGCGCCTTTAATAGCAAAAAAAGCAGCTTAGATAGCAGCAAGCTAACCAGTGGCGACTATCGCGGCTTGGACTTACGTAAGATGGAGTGTGATGGCTTAGATTTTAGTGATGCGTATTTTCGGGGGGCCGATTTAAGAGGGGTGGATTTTCGCAATACCAACTTGGAGGGGGCAAGTTTTTGTGAGGCCAAAATTTCTGGCTGTTATTTTCCCAAACAACTCAGCGTTGCTGAAATCACCATGAGTGTGGAACGCGGCACTCGCGTACGCTACAGCGATTAACCATACAACGGGGTACCGGCACTAAGGCCGGCACCCATCAGATGCTAGAGACTGTCGACTAAAGACTCTTAAGCATAGTATCGACGTCACTTGCTCCGAAAGGATCTTCAGGGCAGTTATCCATCATACCGGGCTCTACAAATTGCTGCTTTATTTCGCCATCTACCACATGCATAGAGTAGCGCCATGAACGATCACCAAAACCTAGGTTTTGTTTTTTCACTAACATGCCCATTAGGCGGGTGAAATCACCATTGCCATCAGGCAACATTTTGACCTTTGTAATGCCTAGGTTTTTAGACCATTGAAACATGCTAAAGGCATCGTTTACGCTAATGCAGTAAACCTCATCCACACCCTTGGCTTTTAACTCTTCGTACTTGGCTTCGTAGCCGGGCAAGTGGGTGCTAGAGCAGGTAGGGGTGAACGCGCCAGGCAAGGCGACTACCACAATGTTTTTACCGGCAAAAATATCTGCAGTGGTTTTATCTTCCCAGCGGAAGGGATTTTCGTGGGCTATGCTTTCGTCGCGTACACGGGTTTTAAAAACGACGTCGGGGACTCTGCGGCTCATGTTCTTTCCTCTATTACAGTAAGTGAAACCTTGATAACAGGACTAAGCATAGTCGCCTATAATCAATAGAGAAAATGAATTATATAAATCAATCTCATAGTTGATGGCTATCACTAGTCTATTATCATTTCTATTGATATATCAGCCCCCTCCACTTTCGGCGCTTCCGTATAGGTCTCACCAAATTTTAAGAGCGGCTTGCCAGACACCGAAATACGCCCGGCTTCGGGCTTACGCTGGGCAGGTTTGCCAAATAAATTAGGTAATTGCGACTTGAACTCACCTATGGCGGTGTCATCCGCCTTGCCGCCCTCGGGCAACTTAAGGTCTAGGGGGTGTATGGGCAGCAGCTCGTCGGCATTATCGCTTAATTGCTCTTGCGCCGAGGGACTCAATGACTCAGGTTTAGATTCAGATGTAGCTTGGGCTTTAGCGCTGGCATTAGCATCGGCGGGCTTAACCTCTTCCTCAGGCTCTTCGGCCAAGCCAAAAAAATCCAGTAACTGCTCGATAACCCCCGGCGATTGCGGCTCAGCAGGCTCGGTCTGGGCACAACAAAGCTGGCTTAGCGCCAATAACACCACTAATACCGTACTGTAAAGTCCTCTCATAAAACTGCTTTCCACCACCAAACTGATACTTGCTAACGGCCTCGCCGCCAGTGCTGGCCATCATACTAGCGCTAAACCAAGGCCAAGCATAGCGGACTATATGCGGTAAATACGCAATAAATACACCGCCACAGTGGATAAAAAACAGCCAACACGGGTCGACCTGAGGCCCACAAATCCTTATAGTACGCACCCTGAAAATCTCTCACGTCTACAGCCCAGGATTCTACCCTTGATTACCACCGCTAATATCACCATGCAGTTTGGCCCCAAGCCTTTATTTGAAAATATCTCGGTTAAGTTTGGCGATGGTAATCGCTACGGCCTGATAGGCGCCAACGGCTGCGGCAAGTCCACCTTTATGAAAATTTTGGATGGCAGCCTAGTGCCCAGCTCGGGCAATGTCTCTATCACCCCTAACGAGCGCATAGGCCGGCTAAACCAGGATCAGTTCGCCTTTGAAGAACACAGCGTGATAGACACGGTAATTATGGGCCACACCCAGCTATGGGACCTAAAACGCGAGCGCGACCGCATTTACAGCCTGCCGGAAATGTCTGAGGCAGAAGGCATGCAGGTGGCCGAGCTGGAAGTACAGTTTGCCGAAATGGACGGCTATAGCGCCGAAAGCCGCGCCGGTGAATTACTCATGGGCGCCGGTATAGACCAAGCCCTGCACTTTGGCCCCATGAGCGAAGTAGCCCCCGGCTGGAAGCTGCGGGTATTACTAGCGCAGGCACTGTTCTCTGACCCGGATATTTTGCTACTGGACGAGCCCACCAACAACTTGGACATCAACTCCATACGCTGGCTGGAAGGGGTGCTTAACGACCGCAAAAGTACCATGATTATCATCTCGCACGATAGGCACTTTTTAAACTCGGTATGTACCCACATGGCCGACATCGATTACGGCGAGCTGCGTTTATACCCCGGTAACTACGATGACTTTATGACTGCCTCCACCCAAGCACGGGAAAGGCTGCAATCGGAAAATGCCAAAAAGAAATCGCAAATTGCCGAGCTACAACAATTTGTTAGCCGCTTCTCGGCCAACGCCTCTAAAGCCAAGCAGGCCACCTCGCGCGCTAAGCAAATCGACAAAATCAAGCTAGACGATATTAAACCCTCTAGCCGCGTCAGCCCGTATATACGCTTTAACCAAGAGAAAAAGCTACATCGCCAAGCCCTAATTTTAGAAAACCTCAGCCACGGCTTTGAGGGCGACGCCCTGTTTAACAATGCTAGCATGATGATAGAGGCGGGCTCGCGGGTGGCAGTAATAGGCGAAAACGGCGTGGGTAAAACCACCTTCTTGCGCTGTTTAATGAGCCAACTTAGCGCCAATGGCGGCACCATTAAATGGGCCGAAAATGCCACCCTAGGTTACTGCCCGCAAGACAGCACGGCCGACTTTGACAGCGACCTCAACTTGTTTGATTGGATGGGGTTGTGGCGCAACGAAAGCCACGACGACCAAATTGTGCGCGCCACCTTGGGCCGTTTATTATTTTCGGCTGAAGACTCTAAAAAAGCAGTACGGGTGTGCTCTGGTGGTGAAAAAAACCGCCTGCTATTCGGCAAGCTAATGATGCAAGACTGCAACGTACTGTTAATGGATGAACCTACCAACCACTTGGATATGGAATCGATAGAATCCCTTAACCTGGCCCTAGATAATTACGAAGGCACCTTGATATTTGTGAGCCACGATAGGGAGTTTGTATCGTCACTGGCTACCCGCGTAATAGAAATAAAAGGCCAGCAGCTGATAGATTTCCAAGGTAATTACGAAGAGTACTTGGCCAAGCAGGAAAGTAATAGCTAGCCTTTAAATAACAGTATTCACAGGCCCGTTGAGTATGCTTATATAGCTACACCGGTGCGGCGGCATTTAGCTCAGTTTAGCTTTACTTAGCCCAACTAAATGCCGCCGCGCTTGCTACTCACTCGCACAAGGCCTGTACCATGTCATTACGCTTATCTTGTTTAGCCCTATGCAGCGCGCTGCTGTTTTCTAATGTCGCCCTGTCACAAGCCCCCGCCGCCGGCTATATGGATTTTACCCAGCTCAGCCAGCACTACGGCAACGCCAAAGTTGAAGTCAACTTAAACAAAGCCTTAATAGGCATGGCCAGTATGCTTGCCCAGCAGCAAGATGCCGAACTGGCGATACTGCTCAATAAACTGGAGCAGGTTAACGCTCGCGTTTACAGCCTCAACAATAATTACGACAAAGCCAACGACATGCTTAACCAAGTCACCGACAGCGTGCAAAAACAACAATGGCAAAACGTAGTCACTATCAATGAAAATAAAGATAGGGTGCGGGTATTTACCCGCAGCGAGAATGACAAAATCGCCGGTGTAGTAGTGATGGCTATTAGCAGCACCGTACCCGGTGGTGAAGCTTATTTTGTAAACATTGTTGGTGAAATAGACCCCGCCAATGTTAGCCGCGTGATTCAGTCGCTAAACATCAACCTCAATAATGTCGATCAATACCTTAGTTTGCCCTACGGCCAATAAAAGGTAGACTGTGGCCACAAGCTATTTACGTATCAAAGGATAGAACCATGAAAACTCTTAGCCTAGCCCTAGCTTTACTATTCAGCAGCAGCCTTAGCTTTGCCATCGATTACGGCAAACTTAATGAATCCGTGGATAAAACAAAAGCCAACGAGTCTGTCGATACAGAGCAATTAAAAACAGCCGTGAGCACCGATGGCGTGGATTACAAAAAAGCCTATGACGCGGTAGATAAAAGCAAAGCGAAAGAGGCTGTGGATATAGAAAAGGCTAAAGAAGCGTTGAAGGGTGAAAATCCGCTGTTTTAGCCTACAGAAATAAGTGTAGTAGCTCAAAACGCCCCATAGCAAGTGTCCATTGATTTTTTAGGCCCAGAATAGATTTGAGCTATCTGGCAGATAGTTAACACCCAACGGTCATTAGATCGAAACAACAGATGTCTAAAAAATATTCGTTACGACCCCTTTATTCTATTCAGTATGGGTGACGCTGGAGCGTCAACGCCGTTGTCGAACGCTTAAAGCATGACAACCTACGCGTGAATATATGAAGCAAGATGTGGCGGTTTATATGAGGTTACCACCAGGAAATATTTCATTCGAGCAATGGCGATAAGTCGCCAGTGAACTTTGAAAACTCTCAAATAAAAGTGTCCGGCTTGGATTGACAGGAACAGAGTTTTTCGGGTTCATTCAGTGCAGGCTGTCGGCTACGCTACGGAAAAATGCTATTGATTCTTGCATTGAATTAATTCCTGTCATAAACAGGCGGTCAGCAGAGCTTTTAACAATGATAAGGTTTTCTGGTTGATTGATATAAATATATTGTCCGTATACACCGATAGCCACAAATTCACCTGGCCGTGCATCCTGCCCCAACCACCACTGATAACCATAGCCCATGGAATCCTTATCGCCTGTGACATGGGGCGCACTAGGGACTGTCGATAGTTCTACCCACTGCTGGGGTACAATTTGTTCGCCTTGCCAGTTACCGTTGTTTAAATAAAGGCGGCCAAAACGGGCAAAGTCACGGCTACGCATATTAATGCCTCCCAGAGCGAATTCTGTTTCATGTGAGTCGGTAAGCCAATAGCCATCCGCTTCTGCGCCAATTTTTGACCAGATACGTTTTTGAAAATATTTGGATAAGCGTTCGCCGGTCGCGGCCCTTACAACCATGGAAAGCACATGAGTGTCCATCGAGACATAACGCCACTTAGTGCCCGGTGTGCTTTCATTAACAAGAGTGCTTGCCAGTTCATCAAGTGAACCATCAAGGGCAAGCGCGCGGCTCATGCGATTTATATCTGAAGAAAAATCACTATAATCTTCATTCCAGGCAATGCCTGAAGACATTTGCAGTACATCCCTGATTTTTACGCCGTTATAACCAGAGTTTTTTAACTCTGGCACATAATCACTGACAGCTTTCTCACTGTCAATAAGCCCTTCACCAATAGCAATACCCATTAATGCTGAAACAAACGATTTGCCGACAGACCAAGAAATACGCAGGTCATTTTGATGGGTGCCAAGGTAATATTTCTCAAAGTGGATGTTATCGTTTTTGATAACCAGCAAAGCTGTTGTTGCTCGGCGCTCAAGAAACTCTGTGGTGGCAGTTTTTTGTTCGTTATAATAGAAATTTTCGGGTAGCGGATGAGGGTCTTGGCCAAATTCAAATACAGCCCCCTCTCGTTTTAACGGCACTACAGGGAAGATCTCATTCATATGTGAGAAGTTATAAATAATAGTATTCTCATCAAAAAGAGTAGTGCTGCGCTGTAGGCGCATAACCTTATCCCAATTGAGCGCGGCCAAACCTGAAATCAAAACCAGCAACACGAACAGTGTTATAGCGCTATATTTGAGAGTTTTTTTCATATTGCAGGAACCTATGCGTTATCCAATTTTTATTATCGGCGGATCTGCACGCAGTATATACTCACTAAGCGAAACCTATAGGTGCTTAATAAACAACAGAGATTGCACAATATGCACCATTGATATTGCTCCGATAACTGGGCTCATTGAATCTAATAAGACACCCACTCTAAAAAAAATCTAATAAGACACCCACTCTAAAACCACTCTAAAAAAATTAAAAAAACAAACCTGCGACAACTCTAAAACAACTGACGCAAGAAAAGAGGTCGTCAGATATTTGAGATTTCGAAAAATTAATGGTTTTAACGATTATCAGGCAGTACCAAACCTACCAATCCGGCATAGGCTATTTTGAGAATAGGATATAGTTAAAGCAAGGCTGCGCAGTTAGATAACCCAGGCGTCCGTTGATAGCCAAAAATCTTCGCTATTTCTTTCAGCTTCTCTTTCACTCCGACCAAGCTTTTAAATCGGCTTTCAAATTGAGTGCTCAGCGTTATCCACTGTTGTGGCTCTATCGCTAGGCGCTCAAGTATAGGCGGTAGCTGTTGATTAATTGCACCGCGTTTGTCACTGCGAATAATGCGCCCCGTCCAGTCGACTAATTCTATATAATCTTTTAGGTGAAAGGGGATGCCTTCTGGCATAGGATCTCGGGTGTTGCCGATAAATCTGGCTAGGGCTTTGGGTTGGCGTTGGCGTTGCTGCTGTTTTATTGCACTTATACGTTTTTTAATCGAGGTATGCTGTGACTGCTCAGGCGTTTTAGCCAGTTTGGCTCTAATGGGATTGAGGTCCACATAGGCCATGCAAGCAAGCAGGGCTTTTTCATCCAATAGGGCTTGTGATTTAAAACGTGACTCCCAAAATCGGCCGGTGCACTGATCCTCCGCATTGGCTTGTCTGGCGATGGGCTCATTTAAGGCCCGCATAAACCAGCTAATATCACAAAGCTGTAAGCGCCATTGTTCAAGCTTGCGCTTAACAGCATCACGTTCTGCTGGGATTAACGGCTCTGCCCGTGCAAATTTTTGCGTGAGCAAGGTGCCTTGATATATCTGGTGCCATCGCTGGCAGACTGCTTTATCGCTTAGGTTTAGCGATGCTGCCTTATTGATATGCAATACAACATGGTGGTGATTACTCATNACTGCATAGGCACACAGATCAATGGTNAAGACTTTAGNTAACAATAAAATACGGTCTTCAACCCATTGCCTTCGGTGTTCGTAGCTTTTGCCGGTAAAGCTNTCTATACCGCACAAAAAAGNNCGCCTTACACAGCGGGAGGTGCAGTGATAGTAAGGGGTTGCGTCTAGGGAGACCAGTTCCTTTCTGGGTTTTGGCATAGTTAACCGCTCCTTGGTTATTGATGCTGGTTAAATATACAGCTACTGGATATTGTGTCAAGCCTTAAAGTGGGTGTTCAGCTACTGGACTCTGTGTCAAGCCTTAGAGTGGGTGTCTTAATAGAGGAGTTGAGTGGGTGTCTTAATAGGAGAACTGAGAGTCAGGCCTCACCTTTCAAACTTGAAACTTTGCGGTAGTTTAATAACTACATATAGCCAAACACTACTACCGCCCACCCTTCTTCAACAACAACCTCTCATCTATAGCCACAAACTCACTGGCCTCTTTAATCAAAAAATCTGAGGTTAGCTTGGGTACACCATAAACAATACTATCGGTATCAAAACGTTTTTTAATGCGATGCAGCAATATATCAAAGTCGCCATCACCGGAGGCCAACACCACGGTATCGCAATCGCTTGCCGCTTCGAATATATCTAGGGCTATACCTACATCCCAATCGGCCTTGGTGCTGCCATCCAACCGTTTTAATACCGGCTTGAGTTTTACGGTAAAGCCTATGGCACGTAGGATGTTTTGAAACTGACGTTGTTTTTCGTCGTCGTTATCGGTGGCGTAGGCGATAGCGGTGACCAGCTCGCGACCCTCTGTCACTTCGGCCCAAAAGCGGTTGTAGTCAAAGTTAGCTTGGTAGCCCTGGCGACAGGTGTAGTAGATATTTTGCACATCAACAAAGATGCTGACTTTTTTGGGGGAATCACTCATAGCAATTAATAACTTTTATAACAGGTACAGTATTTATACAGGCTAAATAACCCGCTGCCTGCATCACACGATAACACGTGAGCTAAGCACAGGCGGTATAAAAGTTTAGTCCTGCGTGGATGCCGGGTCGTGGCCCGGCATGACCGGGTTAGGGTTAGCTTGGCCAGCTATTCATACACGCATAAAAAAGCCCCGCTCTGAAGATACAGAGCAGGGCTAGTGTAACGGTCTATTGGTTTGCGGCAGAGCTTACTAGGTTAGCTGCCGCAGATATTGCTGATTTTATGCAGCTCGGTTTCGGCGCCGCCAAAGGCATAGCTGCCGCTATCGCTCACAAAGTAATACACCGCATCGTTGGGGAACATCACCACGCCTATGCCGCCGTAACCCGACATATAACTCACCCAAGAGCCCGCTGGGCACAATGGGCTGGCGCGCTGCCCCATATCGTAAGTCCATACGCCATTAAGATAACGCGACTCCGCACCATAAGTTTCTAAGCCTAAGTCGCCGCCGTTTAGCAGCATGTCATCCATAATGCCGCCATTGAGTACTTGTTGGCCGTTGATAACACCACGATCATTGATTAGCTGCCCTAGCTTAACCATGTCATCGGCGTGCCAGGTCATACCGTGGCTCCAATAGGGGTCGGCAGAAGCATCTTCCGTGCGCACTATGCTGTAGGTGGCAGGGCTAAGCGTTAACGGCTTATACACCTCATTTACTAACTTAGTAAACAAATCACCGCTGTAATCATTATCCATAGCGACGCCGGCGATATAGGTATCCGATGAGTGATAAGAAAAGTGCGTGTTGGGTGTGTCCTTGCGTATATAACGCTCGCAGGCATGTTTAATTTTTTCATCGTGGGTAAAGCTTAAGAAAAACTCATTCACTACCGCGCTACTGCCCTCGTCGCCTTCATAGGAGGATAGGCGATAATTACCCGTGGCCATATCCAGCGCGTTTTCTACCGTAACATCACTCCAAATTGACGCAGTGCCGTTAATACCATCTTGGCATTCGCTCACATTAGGCGACACCATTAGGTTGCTCACCGCAGCGTTCTGCTGCACTAATAGCGCATAGGCAAAATTAGTGACTGCGGTTTTAGCGGTAGAGTATGAAGGTAAACTCATTACCGCGCAGTAAGGGTAATCGCCATGCCTAGTGCTACAGGCCGCCGCATAATGCACACCGTTGTATAACACGCCATGCGTTGTTGCCGCCGAGGCTTGCTCGCTGGCAATATTCGCTACATTGATATTGGCCGCGGGGTAATCACTGGCCAACTCAGCAATGGGTTTTACGGGTAGGCGATTGAGTACTTCATTTTGATAGTCGGCAATTAACGTTGATGCCCCTGTTACCGCAGCCGGTATATATTGTGCGGGCACTAGCTTCCACATATCGTATTGAAAATACAAACAGGTTTCACCGCCCACTTGCACGGCCACATTGGTAATGCTGCCATCGTCTTTAAAGGCAAAGGTTAATAGGCCATTGTGAGTACAGTTGGCCTGGTTTTCTTGCAAGGCAAAGGGTATAGCTGCACGGCTATAAGCGCCGTCGTTGTTTTCATTCCACACCCTGCCCGGCTCGATAATATAATTCCAATCGATAAAGTCCGGCGCACCTATATTGCCACTCACCACCAAGCCGCGGGTTTTGGGAATAATATGTGAACCCACTTGTACAAATTCAAAATCAAATGCCGGCAACATGGCGGGGTTATTATAATTACCTGCCTGCGCCCTACCGGAGGTGGTTTCATTAAAGTTCATCGCCGTGGCATTGGCTGCGTTTAAAACTAAGCGACCCTGAAACGAGTTAGTGGGCTGTTTGGCCTGAGATGTTGCGGACGCTATTTCTGCCACACCATGGCTGTAATGGGCAAAATCCATCATGGCCAAACTACTGCCGTTTAATTGGCTAATCGTTAAATTACTGCGGGGCACATTGCCATCACCGTTAAACGCCGGTAACTGGCCACTAGGTGGTGGCGGCTCAGTATTACCTGTGCCGCTAAGGGCTAGGGTTTGTGTAACATCGTTATTGGCTATAGTAAGTGTGGCGTTTGAAGTTACTGCGGCGCTAGGGGTAAAAGCCACTTCAAAGTTGCAATTATTACCCGCCGTTACCGTGCTATTGCTACAACCATCATTGGTTACACTAAAGGGCGCAGCGGCACCGGTGATGGCGGCCACGGTTAAATTGGCGTTGCCATTATTGGCGATGGTAATAATAGCGCTAGCATTGCTGCCCACTTGCACATTGCCAAAAGCCGCGCTGCCAGTAACCGCAATGCTAGGGGCTGGCTCACCCGCCCCTACAATACTAATACCATCGGCATAGCAGTAATCAGCAGCGGAGCCCGTTTGCACATAGCGTATATGGGTAACACCACCATTGGTGGTGGTACTGGCGCTAGTAAAAACACCGTTGTCTTGATTTTTATTGAGGTTAATTAACGAGCTGCCCCAGTTCTGGCCATCTTCAGAAACAAACACATCGCAGTAGTCGCCGGTTTCTAAACTGGTGGCAGCCAGGGCGACGGTTACTGCACCATCGGCAGCAAAGCTACGCTCGGCACTAGCACCACCTTTAAGGCGCATGGCATAGCTGCCTATTGTTTTAGTGCTGTTAATGGCGACTATACCGCTGGTATTCCAACCGTTAATATCGCCATCTTCAAAATCTTCGTTTATATCTGCAGTGACCTGTAAGTTAGCGCATGACGCCAGCAGCAAACAGGAACTCAATAGCCGTTTCTTCATCATTATTCTTTCCCCATAGCGCTTTATATTCCTGAGCATGTAAACCACAGCATCCCTACGCAGGCTAATAATAGAAACAGGCTTAACATCGAGTTGTTGACTACAGCTATCACTCTAAGCCCAGTAAATTCTAGCAAGGTACAATATAAACCTAGGGCCAGAATTAAGAATAGGACCAGTTCAAGTTTGCCGGTAGGGCCAGAATGGATGAAGGGTTTAAAACGACAATAGGCGCTATCACTAGCGCCTATTCAGCTTACAAAAGAGAAATTATTTAATGGCGTAAATATTTATCGTACCAAGCCACATTGCGCTGCATTCTATCGATAAGATAACTGGGCACTGTAATACTATGATATTGGCCGGGGTATATCACCAGTTGGGTATCTACCTGTAAGGATTTTAGCGCTTGGTACATTTGCTCTGCCCCTAGGCAGGGCACGTTAAAATCTTTTTCGGAACACTGATATAAAGTGGGTGTAGTGATTTTATGAGCCTGTAAAAAAGGAAAACTTACGCGCTGATAAATTTCACTATTATGCCAAGGGGTGCCCAGCTCGTACTCATACTCCCTGCTGTATTGATCATGGCCGTAGGTGCCAAAAATATTAGCGGTGCCAGCACCACTAACTGCGGCTTTAAAGCGGGTATCGGTGGCAATAACATAATTGCTTAGCATGCTACCGTAACTCCAGCCGCCTATGCCCATGCGATTTTTATCAACTATGCCTTGCTCTATTAAATAATCACTACCCGCTAAAATATCACTGGTATCAACATTGCCCCAGTCGGCATAAATTGCTTTGGAGTAATCAAAACCCTTGCCCGAAGAACCACGCGGGTTAATGCCCACTACCGCATAGCCTTTGGCAGCGTAGATTTGCCAGTCACTCATAAACTCATAACTAAACTGATAAACGGGGCCACCATGTACACGAAAAATAGTAGGCACTGCCTGCCCTGCTTGATAACCGGCAGGCAACATTAATAAACCACCTATCTCATGGCCATTGTTGTTAAAGCTAAAGGCTTGCGTGTTAGCTAACTGCAGGTCTTGCAGCCAATCATTGTGGTGACTTAATGGCCGCATGCCTTTATCTAAAGCCATTAGTTCAAAGGGCCGCTGGGTATTGCTGTTTAACAACGCAATCTGGCCATTGCCAGAAATATCGTAATCTAGGCTGAAGTGCTCGCCTTTATTGAGGTAATTAATACTGCCGCTAGCTGCATCTATCTTTGCCAAGCTAGTGTATCTATCTTGCTCAATTAAGGCATAAATAGACTGGCCATCGGCGGACCATTTGGGCAGGTAAAAGAATCTATCTATGCGCGCCAACTGACGAACTTTTTTAGTGCTGATATCGGCCACGCTAAGTTGGCTGGGTGCATAGAAAAACCATTTACTTTCGTTGCTAGTTAGCCACACTAATTGTTGGCTATCGGGCGACCATTGCGGTGGCGAGGCCCAATAGGGATCGACATCGGTGGCACTATCATGGCTGATACGCTGTGGTGAAGCCCCTGCTTTAGCCTGCACAA
The DNA here is from genome assembly GCF_000373485.1 of Dasania marina DSM 21967. NCBI lineage: Bacteria > Pseudomonadati > Pseudomonadota > Gammaproteobacteria > Cellvibrionales > Spongiibacteraceae > Dasania > Dasania marina. The sequence continues at coordinate 84,673 of NZ_KB891591.1, read as the reverse complement.
TAAACACATCGCTATCGGCATGGCGGTCGGCATCCAAGCTGGTTTTATTGGGGTCCTTAGTCACATAGGCTATCCACTGGCCGTCTGGCGACCACGTAGGCATCCAATAATCCTGATTGCCAGCCAGTAACGTGGTGGTTTTTTTATTTTTACTATTAACAATAAATAAGTGGCTGCGTTGCGTGGTTAAATACCCAACCTCGTCTAACATAAATTGAAAACGATCTATCACTATAGGTGGCGCGGTGCCCGCCTTATTAGGCTGCTGTATATTAGCCCAAGCCGATACTACCAGGCGCTGGCTGTCGGGAGCCCAATCAAATGCTATTACCCCACCCACAATATGTGTTAACTGCTTAACACTACCGCCACCGGCTTTCATCATAAAAACCTGGGTGCTTTCATCCTCTTTATCACTGGATAAAAAAGCGATGTGCTTACCATTGGGGCTGTATTGCGGCGCCCACTCGCTGCGTTCTTTAGTAGTGGTTAGCGGTTTGGCTTTGCCACCCTGATAGGGCACGACCCATAAATCGCTATGGTATTTATCCAACTCACTATTCACCTTATTAACCACATACACTAGCTGGCTGCCATCGGGTGAAAAGTTAGGGGCGCTAACATCGGCCAAGCGATTAAGGTCGGCTATTTGCATAGCGCGCAGCGAGCCTGCCTCTTCACTTGGTTCTGCCCTTGGTTCTGCTTTTGCCCACGACGCGCTAGTGCACAACAGTGACGCTGCGAGACAGAGTATTATTTTATTCACGGTTTAACCCTCAACAATCAACGATTTTATTCTTGGCTAATGTCTTTGATCAGCGCATACCATATACCCATGGATCTAGGCAGGTTATGCACCGCCACGCGCTCATTTAAGCCGTGGGCAAATTCATCGGAAGACTTTTGAAAAATGGTGGAAAGGGTATAGCAAGGTATGCCCGCTGCGCGAAAGTGCAAGGCATCGGAAGCCCCCGAAGCCATGTGCGGAATAATAGGCAGGTCGGGAAAATAAGGATGTATAGACCTAGCCACCGCATCGAATACCTCTTTACGCATGGGTGAGGCATCACTCTCTTTGGGGCTATCTAAAACCTGCCACTGCAACGCTTTATTAGCCATGACTTTTTTTAGTGTATCCAGGGTTGCTTCCACGCCTACACCGGGAAAGATACGGCAATTGATAGTGGCACTAGCCGACTGCGGCAACGCATTTTCGGCATGGCCTGCCGATAATAAGGTGGCCACACAGGTGGTGCCTAAGGTGCCTACATAGTCGGGTTTACTGCGTAACAGCTTAATAGCCTGCTCTTTATTACGCCCTTGCACAAAATTGCTCATGGCCTTGCCTAGCTCACCGTCGATTAGCGGTGCGGTTTGGCGAAAAAACTCACGGGTTAATTCACTTTCCATCACTGGGAATTGAAAGGCATCTAGTTTGATTAAGGCTTGGGCCAAGTCATAGATGGCATTATCTTTTCTGGGTAATGAGCTGTGGCCGCCGGGGTTGCTGGCCGTGACTCTAAAGGAGGCGTAGGTTTTTTCGGCCATATCGATAGTAAAAGAAACTGCCTCACCCGACTCGCTAAGCAAGCCACCGCCGCCATCGGCGACTATGGCATATTCAGCATCAATTAAAGCGCGGTGCTCTATTGCCAAGGCCTGGGTGGTAAGCATTTGGGTTTCTTCATCGCCGGAAAAAGCCAGTATTAAGTCTCTGGCGGGCTGGTAGCCCTCGGCTTTTAAGCGCATAAAGGTGGCGCTTAATACCGACACCGCAAATTTATTATCGGCAACCCCGCGGCCAAAAAAATAGCCGTCTTCTTCAATTAAGGTATAGGGGTCGCGCAGCCAGTCTTGTGGCAGGGCATCCACCACGTCCATATGGGCGGATAGCAATATGGGTTTTTGAGTAGCGCCGGGGCGGGCTCTATACCTCACCACCAAGGCCACGGTATCAGCCACCGGCAGTATCTGTATATCCTGCTGATCAAAACCGGCTGCTAAGAATTGCTTTTGTAAATAGTGGGCTAGCTCTGGCACCTTGCCATAGCCCTCTACGGTGCGAATGGCTATGCTATCGCGCAATATACTCAAGGCTTTGTTTTGGCTGCTGCTAACCACGTTTTCGGCGGCTGATGACAATAACGGCCACCAACACAGCATGGCCACTAGATAATAAATTCCGCGTTTGCATCCCATTGCTTTTCCCTCTTATTAACTCTTTTATTAACCATTATTAATAGCGCTAATGCACAGGCATTAGTATCGCTATTGATAGTAGACGAGTAATAAGCAATAAGCCGCATTAGCGACTTATTATGGAAGGGAAATAACAGTATGGGGCAAGTTATTAGATAACGTGCAGGTTGGTGCTATTGTTGGGCATATCTTCTAACACTTCTCTGGAGTCTATATCGGCGCAGACTATTTCGGAGACCCATAGCCACTGGCCGTTTTCCTGCCGCTTAAGTACCGACTGGCAGGCACCGCACATCATTTCATTGCCATAGGGCTCTTGAAACACGCCATGCCATTTTAATACGTGGTAGGCCATATCACCGTAAACCACCACATCGACGGTTTCGTAATTTAGCTCTAAGGGGTTGCCGACGTTTAGCCATAGCTCATAGATTTTGCGTATCTTATCGTGGCCTTTGGCAATAATACCGTCAAAGCTAATCATTAGGGCATCGTCGCTGTAGTGGCGAAGAATGTCATCTATATCGCCATTTAAATAGGCCCTACCCCAACTGCGGGTATGGTCAATAATAGCTTCTCTATCTGTCATGGGGGGCTCTGCTGTTTGCTTAATATTATTGTTATGGTACTACGCTAGGGGGTTATTCTAGGGCTTCTACTGTATACCCCTTTTTAGCCAGCTGTTCAAGCAGGCCATCCTCACCAACTAGATGCAAGGCGCCGACTAGCACTAACTCTGTGGGGGCAGAATGTAGCAGCGCCTGCAGTGATTGCATCCAGGCTTGGTTACGCTGCACGATAAGGCTGTGATAAATACTGGGGAAGTCTTGCTGTAGCGGTAATAGCGCAATGCGGTTTAGCGTGGCTACATCGCCGCGCACCCAAGCTTGCTTAAGCTGCCGCATCATCGCCCCTAGGCTTTCCATATCGCTGAGTGAGTACTGCACAAACTCATCTTCACGACCCTCACCCAAGGTGGCAATAAAGTCTAGCTGCTGGGCAACGCTCTCTAACTGTCCGGTGCTTTTATTATCGCTGCGAGCCTTGCCATAAAAAAACGCATCCACCCCTATTTCACCTAAGCCCAAGCGCTTAAGCTCTGCCAGCGTTAGGCTCATAATCACCATGGAGGGCTTAAAGCCATCCATATGCGCTATATCCAAACCTCGGCTGCCAGCATACTGCCGCAGGGCCTGATAGGTGGCCGGGGCTAACACACTGCTTAAGCTGCGGCCGTCGCGGTAACTCATGGCTTGTAATAGTTCGGCCTGAAAGCCCTGCCCCTGCATAGCGCCCATATCGGTTTCAAACACCAAATGGCTAGCCGCCTGATAAGCACGGTCAAACGCTGCTGGTAGGGGGTAATCTTGCTGGGCTAGCACATGCACGGTGCCGGCTAAATACAGCTGCTTATCGCCATGGCTAATCTTCCACACCGGCGCCGCAGCCTGTGTCAGGCTGGCATAAGCCATCAAAAATACAATCGCAACTCTTAACATGGCCAGCCTTCACACCTTAGTAGCTTAGTAATATCTAGTAGTCATCATTGGGGCGGCGAGTTTAACAGATAGTTAACAGATAGGTGCTCACAGGCTTATTCAGCGAGCTGCTATTAACGAGCGGTTAAACGCGGCTCGCCTAGCATTTTTAGCTTGGCCTTGTTGCCCAGCCAGTATTGCGGGTTGGAGTGGGTGAGATTGCGCTGTGCCTCCATGCTCTCAATAATCGGGCGGGCACCGTCTAAAGCCTCTAACACCCCTACTCCTGAGGCCATTTGCCGCTTAAAAATAGCCTCGCCGTAAAAGGTAAAATCACGGTTATCGGCACATCCAAAAGAGGTGTTATAGGCATCTGCGGCGGTGGCAATCACGCTGTAATCCGTTTTTAATGGCGCGATAAATCCCCCGGCGTAACAAGCTGACACCACCACTATGCGCCATTTGATACCTGCCTCATCGAGCATTTGCCGTATCTCCTGGCCGTCAAAATCTTTTACGGTATGCGGCGGAAAGTCTACCGACAACTGGTGCTGCCGCGAGCCGTGAGAGCTCAGATACAAATAGAGCACATCCTCCTCGTTCATTTACTCGCCCACGGCTTTCAATACCCGCGCTAGATTATTATCACTGGCTACTAGGTGGCGGCTAGTGGTTTTACTATTATTAATCAGCGCTACCGAGCGGCCAGCCGTTTGATAACTAGTATCAAATAATTGCTGGGCATACAGTGTTTCTTTCATAAACACATCTTGCTTGGCATCACCGGCAAAGCTAACAAAAAAATAAATCGGTTTGCCCTAGCACCCCTGCCGAGATGTTATCGGCAAAGCTCGCGATTAATTCAGTTTGCGACCCTTTGACGCTATTATTAAAAACATTGCCCTTACCAAACAAACGACTTTCTATATCTTCATAGGCCAGTAACTCTGGCTTTTTATCGGAAAAATAAACTCGTCCCTGTTCATCTACCCACTTATAGATACCTGCTAGGCTAAGCTGTGCTAGCAACAGTAATAAACTGCCTATTATTATTTTCATACAACATCCTGTTTATTTTTTATTATTGTGTTTTTATATTTATTCGACCAGCATTTTCCATAGGGTGCCGGCCCTAGCGCTACCTTTTCTAGGCGCGTTATAAAACTGTACATAATCGTCCGCTGCCGCCTGAGGATTTAAGCGTATGCCCCATAACGGGGCAATAGTATTGGGCAGCATGGAGTAACGTATATCAATAATTTGATACGAATTAGTTGGATCTAAAGCGACAAACCCCGCCGAGAACCAGCGAAAGCGCTCTATATCTTTAGCTTGCTGGCTGGCCGTATCCAACCAAGGTAAATCTCTCTGTATATCCAAACGGGGAATGCTTACACCCGGCCACAGCGTATTGCCACTTAGCCCCAGCCTAGTGGCCGCCACATAGTAATGATCATCCGCTTGATAAATGATTTTCCATAGCAGTAAATTGGCAAAGCTAGGCTTAACCTCTATAAACGTCGCCTGCTGCCCTCTATCAACAATTAAATTTTTAGCCACTGCCAGCGCACGTTCATGCTGCACATAGCCCAAACTAAAATACAGAGTAGCCCAAGCCAGCGCGCCATAACAATAACAGCGTTTTTTGCTGGCGGCCGCCAGCGCTATCAAAACAAGCAAAGGCAAGGTAAACAGAGGATCGATAATAGAGATAATATCCCAGGACACGCGATAATGGCTAAAGGGCCACAGCAATTGCGTGCCATAAGAGGTGCAGGCATCTAACAAGCCGTGAGTAGCATAGCCCAACAAACACCACATATAGCTTTGTTTAAAACGCAGCTGCCAATAACGCCCTAGTAATAGATGCAGTAACAGCGCACAAAACAAGGCGCCCAAGGGTATGAAAATAAGTGAATGGCTAAAATGGCGATGATATTCCAGCGCTAACAAACTATCGCTGGAGGATTTTATCAACACATCCAAATCAGCGGCCATACCAGCCAGCGCGCCAAAGACGGCAGCCTTAGCTAATTGTTTTTTATTCGCTATCGACTGAGCGGCAGCGGCACCCAGTACGGCTTGTGAAAGTGGATCCATGATGGCCTTACGATATTAACGCGATGACGATACCTTCCCTGGCGTCGCTAACAGGCTTATGTGTTAATTTTTATTTTATGGTGTCACTGTCTAAACGGCAGTGTTGGCTTACTTGCGCTAGATCTAACAATTCGCGTAAGGCGACCGAGAACATAGCAAAGTCGGTGCCGATAGCACTCCTAAGCTCATTAACCATATGCATCCAACGCTCCACCAATAGACGGTGCTGTTGCTGCCACTGCTCTATGGCCTCATCAAGGCTTTGCTCCGGCCTAGCACAGCTGAGCACAGACACCACGATAGTGCGCACCTGCGACTCCAAATCATCCATAAAGGCCTCTCTCGCCATAGCCTGCCAGTAGTTTTCTACCGCCACCTCAGAAATTTGACCGGCAAACCAATGAAAGCTTAACTTGTCACCTAAAATAAAATAGGTTTCGGCGACACGGGTAGCACTCTGGCCACTCAGCCTAGCGGCCTCCACCATATTCAAGCCTGATTGAATAACCGGCGAAGCCGCTCTGCCCGCCATAGCATCGCTTAGGCCATAGCCTTTTAACTCCGCATATTCTTTTTCCCACAGTTTTTTCTGCTCACCACGTAATAAACCTGGCATTACTTCAATAATCTCATGTAGAGATTTTTCAAAGGCATCACGCTCCTGCTGCGGATTTAAGCTGCCGCGACGGTTGCGTAAAAACCAGCGCGTGGCTCGCCTTACGCGGGTAGCAATACGCGCCATTAAACGCATTTGCAGATCGGCGCTAACTTCATAATCGAGTTTTTCTATTTCACTCCACCACTCTTCTAAATGGTAAATATCCTTAGCGGTAATATAGGCTTTGGCTACATGGCCAGGCTTGCAACCTGTAGCGGCCATTAAACGCTGGCAAAAGCTAATCCCCATAATATTAACCATGTCATTGGCAACCTGGGTAGCTACTATTTCTTTACGCAAACGGTGCGCGTATATTTTATCTTTATATTTTTTACGCAACGCCGTAGGAAAAGCATTCTCTACCGAGGTAACCACATAGGGATCGTTACTAACATCCGACTGGCTTAAGGTTTCTTTCAGCATAACCTTGGCATAGGATATTAGTACCGAAAGCTCGGGCCGGGTAAGCAACTTGTTTTCGTTGTAGCGTTCGATAATTTCTTCGTCGCTGGGTAAAAACTCTAACGCTCTGTTAAGCTGCCCAGACTCTTCGAGGTCGATAATAAAACGCCTGTACTCGCCTATGCGATGCCTACCCTGATGCTCAGCCAAACTAATCGCCTGGGTTTGCCTATAATTATTTTTCAGTACCATCTCAGCAACATTGTCAGTCATTTTCACTAACAATTTATTGCGCTGTGTTTCGCTCATATCGCCGTTGGCTACTACTTCATTAAGTAGTATCTTGATATTCACTTCGTGGTCAGAACAATCCACCCCAGCAGAGTTATCAATAAAGTCGGTATTACAAGCACCACCATTAAGGCAAAACTCTATGCGCCCTAGCTGGGTCAATCCCAAATTGCCACCTTCACCAAACACCTTACAGCGCAACTCACCACCATTAACCCTGAGCACGTCATTAGCTTTATCACCCACGTCAGCATGGCTTTCTTTCGAGGACTTCACATACGTCCCTATACCGCCATTCCAAATCAAATCTACCGGTGCTTTTAGCAAACGGTTAATAAAATCTGTAGGGGTTAAGCTTTTATCTTTAACCGCAAAAATCTCTCGCATCTCCTTAGTAAGGGGGATGGATTTGGCCGAGCGATTAAACAGACCACCACCCTTAGAAATGAGCTTTTTGTCGTAGTCCTCCCAATTGGTTCCGGGAGTTTCAAATAGACGTTTGCGTTCTATAAAACTTTTTGCTGGGTCCGGGTTTGGGTCTATAAAGATATGCATATGGTTAAAGGCGGCGACCAGCTTAATATGCTCAGACATCAACATGCCATTGCCAAACACATCCCCGGCCATATCACCTATACCGATAACGGTGAAATCTTCGTTCTGTACATTGATTTCTTTTTCTTTAAAGTGTCTTTGTACCGACACCCATGCACCACGGGCGGTAATACCCATGCCTTTGTGGTCGTAGCCCTGGCTACCGCCAGAGGCAAAGGCATCGCCCAACCAAAAATTATATTCGGCTGATAGACTATTCGCTATATCGGAAAAAGTAGCCGTACCTTTATCGGCAGCAACTACCAGATAAGGGTCATCTTTATCCATGCGCACCACTTGCTCGGGCGGCACCACACCCCCCTCGGCCAAGTTATCGGTGACATCAAGCAAACCACGTATAAACATTTTGTAGCAGGCTATGCCCTCTTTCATAAACGCTTCACGACCACCTTCAGTGGGCAGTTGCTTAGCAACAAAGCCGCCTTTAGCACCACTGGGCACGATGACAGCATTTTTAACCTGCTGTGCTTTTACTAAGCCCAACACTTCGGTGCGGTAATCCTGAAATCGATCCGACCAACGTAAACCGCCCCTAGCCACTTTACCGCCCCGCAAATGCACACCCTCTACTCTGGGGGAATAGACAAAAATCTCAAACAACGGCCTAGGTTCGGGAATATTGCTAATCTTTCTAGGGCTTAATTTAATAGACATATAAGGCTTGTGCTGTCCATCGCTATCGGTTTGGAAAAAGTTGGTGCGCAAGGTGCCATTAATCATCTCTAGATAACGGCGAAATATTCTATCCTCGTCAAGATTCTCTACTGACTCTAGGGCCAACAGTATTTTTTCTTTTAAACGCTCTATGCGATCAGCACTTTTTTCCGTGAATTTATTCACCCGTGGATCAAACATGGATTTAAACAAGGCCACTAAATTACGGGTAATATCTAAATGATTAGATAAGGTGCTCGCCAAATAACTTTTGGGGAAGTTAAACATGGTTTGCTTCATGTAATTGGCGTAAGTTCTTAGCAAAGCCACTTCACGCCAGTTTAAGCGCGCACCTAACACTAAGCGATTAAACGCATCACTATCGGACTCCCCAAACCAAACCGCTGCAAACGCCTCTTGGAAGTTACTTTTTGCAACATTAACATCAATGGCTACCGGCAAACCAAACACTAAAAAGAAGTCGTGTATCCAAACTGTAGAGCCATCTTTGCGAGTCACTTTATAGGGATGTTCGCCCACTACCCGTAGCCCCAGATTTTCTAACATCGGAACGACTTCCGAAAGTTCAATAACACCCTCTTTACTAAATATTTTAAAACGCAGATCGTCCTCATCAGAACCTTGGTACTGATAAAAACTCATCGCAATATTAGTATTACCTTTAATGGTATTAATTATCTCTATATCGTCTACCGCTAACTTAGCATCAAAATTCTCTTGGTAAGAGCTTCGAAAGGCTGTGCTGTAATCATCAAATAGACTAACCCCTTGCTCCTCACCATGAGCCTCACAAAGAGCCTCTAATAAGTGGTTATTCCAGGTGCGCGTTAATTCGACTATTTTTTCTTCTAACTTTTTGACATCATATTCAATAGGAATATCAGGATCTACTTTAAAGACTATATGTGTTCTGGCTAATATGGATTCCGAAAAATAGGTGGTGAACTCATCGGCAACAGCCCCTATTTCTTCACCTATTAAACGCTGCACTTGTTTTCTTAAGTCGGAACTAAATACATCCCTAGGCACATACACTGTGCTGGTAACAAACTTGCCGTAGCTATCTTTGCGCATAAATAAGCGCACCATGTGGCGCTCATTAATAAATGCAGCCTCTAACGCTGTTTCGTATAACTCACTCACACCACTTTGGAACAACTCGTCCCTGGGGAAGGTGTCCAAGGTTTGTCTTAGCAACTTACCCTCGTAGCTATTAGGATCCATGCCTGAGCGATTCAGTACTTCGTCATATTTTTTCCTAATTAACGGTATTTTAGTAGGACTTAACATATACACCGGTGAGGTGTATAAACCTAGGTAGCGGCATTCACCGCAAACATTGCCTTTTTCATCGTATTTTTTAACAACGATATAATCAGAATATGAGGGCCTATGTACTCTGGATCGCACAGAGGATTTTGAAAAGGCTATTATTTGAGTAGACAGATGATAACGGGTCATGCCGGGGTTGAAATCGTCTGCCGATATACTTTTATCAGTGGTTTTATCACATTTAAATAAACCTAGACGCTTATCGGTTAGCTCTCGTAAATGTTTTTTGCCTTTAACTTTGTAAAACTCGTATTCGGAATAGCCTAAAAAGGTAAAAAATCCACCCGCCGTCCACTGTAAAAACTCGTTGCTTTCAGCTACATCTTCTTCAATTTTAGCGGTGGCAGCTTTAACCAAACTTAGGTTTTCTATGGTTTCTTTAACCTGCGCTAATACCGGCGAATAATCATCTACCGCTAAGGCCACCTCTTTAATAACGGCAGCCAAGTCTTTAGACAGCTCTTTTAGCTCTTTCTCAGAGCTGTGCAGATTGATTTCAAAATACATTAAGGCTTCTTTAGCTACACGCCTGCCTTTACTGCTTGTTGCTGGCGTATTCTTAGCCAACACCTCTATCAGTTCGCCCTTGCCGTCTCTGGCTATCGTTAATACCGAACTGCTAATACTGTGTATAGCAATATTGCGACGGTTAATTTCCATGCGCAGCGAGTCAACTAAAAAGGGCATGTCGCGCATTTGCACCATAATGACGGTGTGGCCACACTGCCAGCCATGCTCACTAACACTGGGGGTAAATATGCTAATACTGGGTTGTTTGCGCTTGTAATTTTGTATAAATTCCCACCAGCCATGCACTCTGCCAAACAGACTGTCCCATTCCTTACCTTCTAACTCTGAGTGTGGGAACAAGGCGTAATAACACTCGGCAAAATGCTGCACCGCCTTGGCTTCTTTCGCCTTAAGATGCGTGGCTATGTGTTGGTTGAATGTGCTGATGAATGCTGTTTTATCCATGGGGGCGACGGTAGTGGTATCCACAATAAATGACTCTCTTATTAGTTCGCGAGATATTGGTCTATGAAAATACGGCCTGACTCGATACGACTGGGCCGTGCTGCCTATAGCATAGACTATTACGTTCTAGAACACGCCTATGCCTATGCGTTTTTTTAATTATTTTTTGCTAACGCAGCGCCTTTTCCGCATAGCGCTGCAACGCCTCAGACAGTTGTGCGATCAGCGCTGATTTCACATTCCAGCTATGCCAATACAGCGGCACCGTCATCACCTTGCCAGGGTTAATATCGCGCAGCGCATAATCGCGGGAGAATTGTTGAAACTGCATCTCGGGCACCATGCCCCAAGCTAAACCTCTGCCTATAAACTCTACATATTTTTCGGAGGAGGGAATGTGATGCCGGGGGTAGTCACGCTCTTGCAGTTGAAAGTAATGGGCCAGATAGCGGCTTTGCATTTCATCGCTGTGACTAAAGTCCACCGCCGGTGCCTGGATAAAGGCTGCGGCACTCACCCCTTGACTAAAATAACGCTGATAAAAATCCTCGCTGGCCACACAGAGATAACGCATATGCCCCAAGTACTGGCAGTTGCACCCCTGCATAGGTGAGTCGCTAGAGCTAATACAGGCTAGTACTTCACCATTTTTTAAAAACTCATGGGTTTTTTCTTGATCGTCCACTTTTAACTCTATCAGTAAATTCTGCTGCTCTATTAGGGGCTGTACCGCTTCCAAAAACCATGACGCTAAGCTGTCGGCATTGATGGCTATACTCAACTTAGCCGATTTTAGTTCGCCATAGCCCAACTCGTGCAATAGCTCACCCTGTAATAACTCCACCTGTTTGGCATAGCGCAGCACCTTCTGGCCCGCTGCGGTGACCGCCATCGGCGTGCCGCGCTTAAGCAAAGGCTGGCCCAGCTGCTCTTCTAGCTGCTTAAGCCTTTGTGAAACCGCCGATTGGGTTACATGCAAACGCAGCGCCGCCTTATCAAAGCTTTGCTCTTCTATTACTGCCGCCAAGGCCATTAACTGTTTAATCTCTAGTGTTACCACGGTCTGCTCCTATGCTAGCGCTAATTGCCGCCCATATTAGAATAGCTAATGTAACATTAAAATTATTAGATTCTCTGCTACCTGTTATACCTTTACACTCACCCCCCTACTTACCACCCAACGGTTAGAACTTGTTATGCTGCTAGATCCCATATTACTTAACGCTTGGCAAACCGGCCTGCTCACCAGCGCCGGCCTAATTATTGCCATAGGCAGCCAAAATGCCTTTGTGTTGAGCTATGCCCTGCGCCGCCAGCACGCCATAGGCATAGCCAGCGTATGCGCCGCGATCGATACCTTATTAATTACCGTGGGTGTGCTGGGCATGGGCCTGCTAATGCAGAGCCACCCATTCTTTCTAAAGGGCGCACTGTGGTTTGGTATTTGTTTTTTAGTGGGCTATGGCGCCCTAGCCTTGTGGCGGGCACTGTCCCCCCATACGCTTAAAGTGCAAGAGCGCCCGCCTATTACCTTTAACGCAGCCATACTGGCCACTCTGGCCATTAGCTTGCTCAACCCCCATGTTTATTTGGATACCGTGATGTTAATAGGCAGTGTCGGCGGCCAATTTCAGGGGCTGGCGCAAACTAGCTTTATTGTGGGCGCCGCTATGGCCTCTATTATTTGGTTTTTTAGTTTGGCTTGGGGGGCACAGTTTTTAGCGCCCTTATTTGCCAGTAGCTGGTCGTGGCGGGTGCTAGACCTTTCGGTGTGTGTATTTATGTGGTGGGTGGCTGCAGGCTTATGGGGCCATGAGCTGCTGTAAACCTTGCTGCTTTATATAGAGGCTTAGCAGCAAGCGAGCGCAGGCTATATACTGGGTTTTTCTTACCCCCCATGAGTTAAACACTATCGACGCATCTTGGCAGCTATTAACCCTACTCAGCCTAGTAGGTTTTTTATCCGGTTTTTTAAACGCCATCGCCGGCGGTGGCGGCTTATTAACCTTGCCGGTTTTATTATGGGCCGGGCTACCGCCACTGCAGGCCTTGGCCACCAATAAATGCCAAAGCGTGTTTGGCACTCTGTCGTCGTCGATTAACTTTTTTCAAAAAGGTTTTATCAATCTTAAGCTGCTTATCCCCGCGCTGGCTATTACCGTATTATTTAGCGCCGTAGGTACTTGGGGGATACAGCAATTTTCAGAGCAAACGCTCAAGCAATTACTACCCTATTTGTTAATCGCCCTCGCCCTCTACACCTGGCTATCACCTACCTTAGGGGATAGCGACCAACCCGCTAAAGTATCGCAGCCCCGCTTTAATCTTATTAGTGGCTGCGGCATAGGCCTTTATGGTGGTTTTTTTGGCCCGGGCATGGGCGCTATTGCCGCACTATTTTTCACCAGTTTATTAGGCTATAACCTACGCAAAGCCACTGCCCACGCCAAACCCTTAGTGCTGGCCAGCAACCTGACGTCCCTGCTTATTTTTATTTTTAACGGCCAGGTTATCTGGCTGTTAGGCCTCAGCATGGCCGTGGCACAAATACTGGGGGCTAGGTTAGGCTCCAACCTAGTCATCAAAAAAGGTAGCCGCATCATTAAACCACTACTGCTAATCACTACGCTGGCCATAGCCATTAAATTGCTGTGGTTTGCCTAACGTAGCGCTATACCAGCTAATTACCTAGCTTGCCGCTTTTGCTCCGCAAAGTATCTTGCCAAAAAAATCTTACCTTAAGTAAAAACCATCAGGCTAGCACTGCCGGTTTCTGTTAATATTTCGCACCCAACCATCCCTTACAGGCCAGCATTTCATGTTTAGCTTTTTTGAGCGCTTAACCAAGCCCTTTCCACCCGAGACACCGCAACAGCCACCCCACAGCTTGTTAGCTTTTTGCCGCCATTACACCCGCGGCATGGAGTTGCCGCTAATCACTATGGCATTGCTAACCGCTTGCCTAGCGGTATTGGAAGTCTCTTTATTTAGTTTTATGGGTGAACTAGTCGACTTAATGGCTAGCAAAACCCCGGCCCAGTTATTGGCAGAATATGGCGACCGCCTCACCGTAATGGCGCTGGTAGTTTTGGTCGCCCTGCCATTGCTGGCCTTACTACACTCAGTGCTAATGCACCAGTCACTGCTGGGCAACTACCCCATGGCCATACGCTGGCAAACACACCGCTATTTATTGGGTCAAAGCATTGCCTTTTACCAACACGACTTTGCCGGCAGGCTCGCCACCAAGGTAATGCAAACCGCCTTAGCGGTGCGCGAAACAGTAATGAAACTGTTAGATGTCTTAACGTATATTCTAGTGTACTTTGTTACTATTTTTGTCACCATTTTCAGTTTAGACGCCTTGCTAATTATTCCGCTAATGACCTGGCTGCTGCTATACATTTTGGTACAACTGTATTTTGTGCCTCGCCTAAAACGCGTGTCTACCATGCAAGCTAATGCCCGTGCCGAAATGACTGGCCGCATAGTGGACAGCTACACCAACATCGCCACGGTTAAATTATTCTCCCATAGCAAGCAAGAGTCCGATTACGCTCAGAACAGCATGAGTGAATTTTTACAAACGGTATACCAACAGATGCGTTTGGCCTCCGGTATTAATATCAGCATACAGTGCATTAATTACTTGCTGGTATTTGTTATGGCAGCGCTATGTATTTGGCTGTGGAGCACAGGCGCTGTTAGCGTCGGTGCCATCGCCATTGCCATAGGCTTGGTATTAAGACTCAACAGCATGTCACAATGGATAGTGTGGGAAGTGAGCAGCCTGTTTGAAAACATAGGTACCGTAGCCGATGGCCGCAACACCTTGTCGCAACCTCGAGAAGTACAAGATATCCCCGATGCTAAACCGTTACAGGTTAGCCAAGGCGCTATAGAGTTGCGCAATGTTGATTTTTATTACGGTGCCCAAGAAGCGCAGGTTTTTAAGCAACTAAACCTCAGCATTAAACCCGGCGAAAAAGTGGGCGTAGTGGGCCGCTCTGGCGCGGGCAAATCGACCTTAGTTAATTTACTGTTGCGCTTTCACGATATACAGAGCGGCGAAATCATGATCGACGGCCAAAATATTAAGCAGGTAGAGCAAGAGAGCTTACGCGCACATATAGGTATGGTGACGCAGGACACCTCACTGCTGCATCGCTCTATACGCGAAAACATTGCCTATGGCCGTAACTCCGCAACCGATGACCAGGTACTGGCTGCCGCCAAGCAAGCCGAGGCCCATGATTTTATTCAAAACCTCAGTGACCCCAGTGGTGGTAGAGGCTACGATGCACAGGTGGGTGAACGCGGCGTCAAACTTTCTGGCGGCCAACGCCAGCGCATAGCCATTGCTCGCGTACTATTAAAAAATGCGCCCATCTTAATTTTAGATGAGGCGACTTCCGCGCTCGATTCTGAAGTGGAAGCCGCGATACAACACAGCTTGTATAAATTAATGGAAGACAAAACCGTTATCGCCATCGCCCACCGCTTATCGACCATCGCCGCTATGGATAGGCTTATCGTGTTAGACGAAGGTGAAATTGTTGAGCAGGGCACCCACAGTGAACTGATATCGCAGGGCGGCATTTATGCCCAGCTATGGCAGCATCAAACCGGAGGCTTTTTGGGGCTGGATATAGAGGACTAGCGCAGTCAATTAATGTATCGTGCTTGCCGTGCGCCTAATTAACCACGGCAATGTCGGAATGATAGAGAAACAGCTAAGCTAGAAGCACGCCCTGCACAACTACTCTCATCTATAACAAGACAGTATTTATGAGTATAACCAATAGCATCATTGCTGTTATCGCTTTAACAATAGGCAGCTATACCTTTGCACAGGAAACTATACGCCTAGCCTATGGCCATAACTACCCGCCTTTTTCATGGTTAGAACAAGGCGAAGTTAAGGGCTTACAAGTAGACATACTGACAGAACTCTTTGAAAAGCGTTTAGGCATCAAAGCCATACACAAAGCCTACCCGTGGAAACGCGCGCAATGGCAGGTGCAGTCGGGGCTAGCTGACGCCATGTTAACGCTAAAGACTGCCAAACGTAGCCAATACAGCCTAGCCACCGAGCAGACATTAATTCCTGTTGGCAGTTATTTGTTTACTTACATCAATCACCCTAGAATGGATGAACTTAGCAAGCTGGACAATGTGAATATTAAAGATTTTCGCGTCGTCCAGTATTTAGGCGGATCGTTGCAGGGCCTACCCGCTGACCACAGCAATATTGCTACCGTGCCAGAAATTTCCGCCGCACTAAAGTTTTTAGCTCATCGCAGAGCTGATCTATTTATCGATAACCCATACGTGACACGCCTCGCCATTAAACAGTTGCAGCTAGATAATATTATTATTCAATTGCCAAAAATACTTAGCACCGAAAAATACCACTTATTGATTAGCAAGAAGTCGAAAATCATTAAACTACTCCCCAAAATAGAGCAAAGCATACAAGCCATGAAAAACGATGGCACATTAAATAAACTGTATAAAAAATACCTATAATAGGAGCACGTTATGTTATACCCCATGTTCGCTATGGTTGTACTCACCTTTATTATTGGATTTGTTGCACTTAAAACCCGTTTCGCTAGTGTTAAAAACGGCGAGGTTAAAGCCAGTTACTATCGTCTTATGGCTGGGCAAGAAGTACCCAATACTGTTACCCAAAGCACCCGCGCCTTTAACAATCAATTTGAAGTGCCGGTATTATTTTATGTGGTGTGCACGCTTTACATCAGCATGGGCATAGAAAATCCCTATGCTATTTATACCGCATGGGCCTTTGTGGTTTTTCGCTGCATACACGCCGTCATTCATCTTACCTATAACCATGTACTGCATAGGCTAAGCGCTTATTGGTTGGCGATACTCTGCGTGCTAGCTTTGTGGCTGCTGTTAATTGTCTGAGCTTATAGCCCGGCGTAAAGCCGGCTGGGCTCGTATAACAATTCTAAACGCTGGCGTTGTTTTTTAGCTAGGCCTTGCAGTACTAAGGCATAGGAGTGATCGATCATGCGCTCTAATTCACCACGGGGAATAGAGCCCTCTAAGAGCACGGTGTTCCAGTGCTTTTTATTCATATGATAGCCAGGCTGCACCGCGGTAAATAAATCCCGCAGGATAAAAGCCTGATCAGGATCGCATTTTAAATTGACCCTCGCCTGCCCGCCACGCTGACTAAGCAAGGCAAACATTTTTCCTTGCACTTTAAACACCAGCACATCGGCGCCAAAAGGATAATCCTCTAACGCTTCGGGCTTAGCTAAACAATAGCTTGTAACAGCGGCAGCATCCATGGCCACAGCTCAATAAACTTGCAAACGCGAAGGCTGGCTAGGGGCGGGGAACACTTGCTGTAACTCGCGCAAGTCTTCTGCCGTTAAACGTAGCTGAGCAGCCTGTACATTTTGTTTTAGGTGTTCAGGGCTTACCGCTTTCGGTATCACTATGACGCCCTCTTGCTGTAACAGCCACGCCAATGCCACCTGTGCGGCGCTGGCCTGATGACGTTGGGCTATGCTATCCAATACTGGATGTTGTAAACGCCCTTCATCTAAGGGCGAGTAGGCCATCACCGGCATGGTATGCGCCCGACACCAAGGCAGTAAATCCCACTCTATGCCGCGTTTATTTAAGTTATACAATAATTGGTTAGTGGCTATGCCCTTACCGCCGGGCGCAGCCCAAGCCTCTTGCATCTCATCAGTGTCTAAATTACTGACACCGTAGTAACGTATCTTGCCCTGCTGCACTAAGGTTTGAAACGCCTCTAAGGTTTCAGCTATGGGCGTCATGCCAGCCCAATGCAGCAAGTACATATCCAAGCAGTCAATTTGCAACCGTTTTAAGCTGCGCTCACAAGCCTTTATAGTGCCTTGGTAAGAGGCATTACTAGGCAGCACTTTGCTAACCACAAAAGCGTCATCCCTGCGCCCCTTAATTGCTTCGGCCACCACTAATTCGGCATCGGCATAAAGCTCGGCGGTGTCTATTAAGGTCATGCCTAAATCTAGGCCGGTACGCAGCGCCGCTACTTCGCGGCTAAACTCGCTGGGGTTTTCCCCCATATGCCAAGTGCCTTGGCCTAGGGCTAATACTTGCTCGCCACTGTTGAGTGTTATCGTTTTCATAATTGGCCTCTTGTTAATAAGCATCAGCCTAACATATTCATTAAATGGTAATATTTCACAATAATAATAAATCCGTTTTATATTTATTGCTTACTATATCTGACATAATCCGCTGCGTAATACGCTAACACAATACAATAATACTAAGAAATTTAGGCTATAGATCGCTCATATAGCCTAGCACTAGCAACGAGCGAATGGAGATGTATATGAAAAAGTTAGTACTGGCCGCCACCCTATGCGCAGCAACCTCAGCAACCTTTGCCGAATCCCAACCCGGTTTCTCTGCCGAACTACTTTTTGGCACAGCTGATCAAGAATCTGATTTTACAGATCTTGGTGGGGAAATTGATGGCGATGACACCTCGGTAGGGCTAAGAGGTGCATATCAATTCAATAAGAATTTTGCCATAGAACTTGCCTACAAACAGCACGGCACCATAGATGAATCCGAGAGCTATAGTGATTCTTTTGACTGGATGGGAGAAGGGGTTGTCGATTACACAGAAACCTACAAAACAGAAATTGAAACCAAGTCGATAGACCTAGGGTTCAAAGGCATGATCCCCCTCAACGATAGTTTTTCGCTAATCGGTCGAGTTGGTATAACTCAATGGGATTATGAGTTAACCGCTAAATACTCCTATTTTGAACGCTATACCGATTATACTGACAGCTCATTTAATGGCACTTATAGTGAGTCCATAAGTGATTCTGAAGATGACAGCGGTACTGACTTTTATTATGGTATTGGCATACAGTATGAGTTTAATGAACATATCTTTGCTGGATTTGAATACACCATTACTCAATTTGATGCATCCATTGGCTCCTTGGAAGTAGATCAAACGATTAAAAATATGTCGCTATCTCTGGGCTATAAGTTCTAATACATTACTCAACTTTAAAAAAGGGGCTAAGACATTCATGTCTTAGCCCCTTTTTTAATTACAGTGCCATTGCCAAACGTGTACCTTGGTCTATGGCTCGCTTGGCATCCAGCTCCACCGCCACATCGGCACCGCCAATTAATTGATAAGACTTTGTTAAGCCTTCCACCAACTCACGGCGCGAGTCTTGGCCGGCGCAGATGATAATATTGTCCACATCCAGCACTTTCGCTTCGCCATTAACCAGTAAATGTAAACCTTGATTATCGATTTTTTGATATTCACAGGAAGGCAGCATCACTACGCCTTTTTTCTGCAAGCCAGCGCGATGTATCCAGCCGGTGGTTTTACCTAAGCCCGCACCCACTTTACTGGTTTTACGCTGCAGTAAATAAATCTCCCTAGGGGATGGATGTACCTCGGGTTTAACGCCGGCCACACCGCCTCTAGCTTGCATGCTCATGTCTATGCCCCACTCTTTCATAAAGGCAGGGATATTTTGGCTCAGTGAAACGCCCTCATGACTAAGGTATTCGCTAACATCAAAACCTATACCACCGGCACCGATAACCGCTACTTTTTTGCCCACCGGTTTTTTATCTTTAATCACATCTAAATAGTTCATCACCTTTTGGTGTTCTATACCGACTATCTCTGGCATGCGCGGCACTATCCCGGCGGCAATAATTACTTCATCAAAGTCACCTTGGTTTAATTGCTGCGCATCCACTTGGGTATTTAAGTGCAGTTGCACGCCGGTCAATTCTAGCTGACGCTTGTAATAACGCAGGGTTTCATAAAATTCTTCTTTGCCGGGGATTTGCTTGGCGATATTAAATTGGCCGCCAATTTCAGCGCCAGCATCAAACAAGGTCACTTTATGGCCGCGCTTGGCCGCCGTGGTGGCAAAGGCCAAACCGGCGGGGCCAGCACCCACTACTGCAAAATGTTTTTGCTGGGTAGTCGCGATGATGTTTAGTTCGGTTTCAAAACAGGCGCGGGGGTTAACTAAACAGGTAGTTGGCTTGCCTTCAAATACATGATCTAAACAGGCTTGGTTGCAGCCTATGCAGGTGTTAATTTCATCGGCTCTATCTTGCTCGGCCTTAATCACAAACTCGGGGTCGGCCAACATAGGCCGCGCCATAGACACCATATCAGCATCGCCACGGGCTAAAATCTCTTCCGCTATTTCTGGGGTATTAATGCGGTTAGAGGTAATCACCGGCACGCTTAAGGCTTTACGCACCTTGGCGGTTACCCAACTAAACGCGGCGCGCGGCACCTTGGTGGCGATGGTAGGCACGCGGGCTTCATGCCAGCCTATACCGGTGTTCATAATGGTAACGCCGGCCTGCTCTAACTTTTTACCTAGGCTTATCACTTCATCAAAGTTGCTGCCATCGGCCACTAAATCCAACATGGATA
Organism: Dasania marina DSM 21967; assembly: GCF_000373485.1. Classification (NCBI taxonomy): domain Bacteria; kingdom Pseudomonadati; phylum Pseudomonadota; class Gammaproteobacteria; order Cellvibrionales; family Spongiibacteraceae; genus Dasania; species Dasania marina. Next base: position 64,473 of record NZ_KB891591.1, on the reverse strand, counting down.
GGCGATAAATAATAATAAAGTCTTCACCCACTGCGGCGCGCACCCGGCTCACGACTTCTATGGGAAAACGTATACGGTTTTCATAAGCACCGCCCCATTGATCGCTGCGCTTATTGGTGCGCTCAACAATAAACTGGTTAATAAAATAGCCTTCCGAACCCATAATCTCTACGCCGTCGTAGCCCGCCTCTTTGGCCAGCACCGAGGCATTAACAAAGCCCTGTATCTCGGCCTCGATTTCTTCTTCGCTTACCGCATGGGGCTTAAAGGGGTTGATCGGCGCCTGTATATCGGAGGGCGCGATAAGATTGGGATTATAGGCGTAACGACCCGCATGCAGTATTTGCATGCAAATTTTACTGTCGTGGGCATGCACGGCTTGCGTAACGATTTTATGATTGGCTACATCCTCCTGCGTAGCCATGCAGGCGGCATTAAAAAACACCGCGCCGCGGGCGCTGGGGCCTATGCCGCCGGTGACGATTAAGCCTACACCGCCCTTGGCGCGCTCGCCGTAAAAAGCCGCCAGACGCTCAAAGCCATTGTCCGCTTCTTCTAAATTGGTGTGCATAGAGCCCATCAACACCCGGTTTTTAAGGGTGGTAAAGCCTAAATCTAAGGGCTTTAGCAGCGTGGGGTATTTTTGTAAGCCGGGTGCAGACTGTGCCATCGGTGATTCCTCTATGCCTAGATGTATAACGCCAATCTATGCAGCGTCAAGATATGAAGGCCACCTTAGCGCTATATTTTGACAGCGTCAAGATTGATTGTTATTTTAACGCCCTACTATAGCGACCCTACTTTAGAGTCCCCACTTTAAACCCCAACCACCAGTAAAGTAGCCTTATGAGTACCAGCCCAGAAAAAACCAGCTACCATCATGGCGAACTGTATAACAGCTTACTCAATGCCGCCCACCGCATGCTGGCCGAGGGGGGTATAGAGGCCTTATCGCTACGTAAACTGGCCGAGCAAGTGGGTGTGTCACGCACCGCGCCCTACCACCACTTTAAAGATAAAAACGAATTGCTATGCGCACTGGCCGCCGATGGCTTCCAGCGCAAACAAGCTGCCATAGAACAGCTCAGCCTACACTCGACACCATCGGCGGCCAGCAACCCTGCGCAGCAGTTTAAAGATTTTGTGTATGACTATATCAAGCATGCCACCGCCAACCCGGAACTGTATGATTTGATGTTTGGTCGGCCTATATGGAAAACCGGCAACAGCAACCCGCAATTGCAAAACCATGCCTACCCGGTTTTTCAGCAACAGCTGGCGCTAATCAAAAATTGGCAGCAACAAGGCGTGCTAGATAGTGAAGCTGATACGCTGCGACTATCGCAGGTCATTTGGAGTACCTTGCACGGTATTACCCGCTTGGTTATTGATGGTATTTATCAAAATAATGACAGCGACCAAAAACACATTAAGGCCATGTGTGATTGCGCCATTAGCCAGTTTTTAAAAGCTGCGCCCCTCATCTAGATCTAGAACCTAGATCTAACACTAGGCCCTAGCAAGGGCACAGCTACAGCAAAAACGCTACGCGTGCGCGCCACGCCTATGGATATTGCGTAATAAAAAGCACAGCGCACCCAACACGGCCCAGCCAAGCACTATCATCCATTCCGGCCATACTAAGGCCGCCACACTGCCCGGCAAATACAACGTTCCCAGCCCCAACGAGGCGACAAAGGCTAATATGCCCACGCTCACACCACCTACAACTTTATAAGGCCTGGGCATTTCTGGCTCGCGTATGCGCAGCACCACAAAGGATAACGCCACCAAACCGTAGGCTATCACCACGCTAAAACTACCGGCGTCCACTAACCACACCAGCATTTTGCGACCAAACAATGGCGCAATAACGCAGAGCACGCCAATTAATATAATGGCATTGTGCGGGGTGTTGTATTTAGGATGCAGTTTGCCTAAAGCGGCTGGTAGCTGCCCTGCTTTGGCCATCACATAAATCGCCCGTGCACCGCCTATAAAAAACGCATTCCAACTGGTAATAATACCGGCTATGCCCGCCAAGATAACCATATCCCTAGCAAAGCCCGAGCCCCATACCGAACCTGCGGCATCGGCCGTGGCCAAGCGGCTGCTGTTTAATTCCGCCGGTGACAAGGACATGCCCACGCCAAAACTAATTAAGCTATACCACAGCACCGCCATCAGCACAGACACGATAATTAACTGGCCGATTTTTTTATGCGGTAAATTAATTTCTTCAGCCATTTGCGGTATCACATCAAAACCCACAAACATAAACGGCACCGCCACTAACACCAGCACAAAGCCGCTAATGCCGTCTTTAAACAACACCGGCATATTATCGGCCGAGCCATTAAAGCTGGCGCCCGTTACAAACATCACCCCAGCAACTAGCAATAGCACCGTCACCACGGTTTGTAATAAAGCGGCGGCCTTTACTCCGCGCACATTAATCCAGGTAACAAAAACCGCAGCTACCATACCTATCAACGCCCAGCTGAGATAAACCTGATAACCCGCAACCGTCCACAATTCTATGGTTTTTAAACCGGGGATAACTTCCTCCATCACGGTGGGTAGAGCCACCGCTTCAAAAGCGGCGACACTGACATAGGCTAAAATAATGGCCCAGGTACAGACAAACGCGGCAGTCCCGCCCAAGGCTCTATGGCTATACACATGCTCGCCACCCACAAAAGGCATGGCTGCCGCCAACTCGGCATAAGTTAGGCCTATTAACACCATCAGGCCGCCACCTAAAACAAACGCGGCTATGGCGCCGCCGGTACCGGCTGCCAGCACCCAACTACCCGCTAGGGCCACCCAACTCCAGCCCACCATGGCACCAAACGCTAAAGCCAGTACTTCTTTTTGCGACAGTACTCGCTCTAGGTTGCCTTGTTGTGTTTCGCTCATATCATCTCTCTTGTGATTACATGCTACGCGGCCATACTAACCGATAATATTCGAAGATAAAAAAAGGAGGCCGCAACAACAGACCTCCAAACAGGGTGTGCAATCGTCAGCGCTACTCCCAGTTATAGCTTAAGGTTATCCCTACGGTACGTGGAGGACCAACCTGACCAGATAAAGCACCGGCACTACCCGAGCTAAGATTTTCAGTAAAATAATCTTTATCGGTGGCGTTTTTAACCCACACATAGGCCGACCAAACATCATCAGCCGATGCCACACCTGCACGTAAGTTCACTAAGGTATAATCCTCTTGGCTGGTGGCCTTGAGATTATCCAATGAGAAAAACACCCCATCCTGATAAGCAAAGTCTGTTTGCACGCTGGCCAGCAAACTATCGCTCACGTTCCACTCATAACGTACCAAGGCGTTGTAAGTTAATTCAGGTGTATTCGGCGGCGTGGCATCGTCAAAATCTAACAGCCCCACCTTTGCCGATACCTTGGCATCGTTATAGGCAACGCCGGCTTTAATATCCAAACCGTCTAGAGGACGCCACCAGACATCGGCCTCGGCACCCATGATATCCGCTGAACCAGCATTAAAAATCGCAAAGCGTCCATCGGGTAAGTCGGCAAATAATTGCATATCGGTGTAGTCATATAAATAAACCGAACCGTTAAACTGCAAACTGTTATCCAATAAAGTAGATTTAAAACCTAACTCATAGGCATCGATATATTCAGGGTCAGTAGCGACGTGATCACCGGCAACCGTGGCCCAAAAACCATTCCACACACCGGCCTTATAACCGCGGCTATAGCTGGCATATATCAACAAGTCATCGTTGGGCGCGTATTCAAGGCCCAGCTTACCGGTAACTTCAGTGGTTTCAATTTCATCATCTTCTAATATGGGGGCACTGCTAAAAAAGGTGGCATCGCCGGTAAAATCTGGCTCGCGATTAACCATATAGGTGCCGCCGTCAAAGGCGATTTTATCTTCGGTATAACGCAAGGCCGCAATAAAATTCCACTCTTCGTCAAGCTGAGTTTCGGTGTGAGCAAACAAGGCCCAACTGGTAGTATCTTGGGTAAACTCCACCAGCACATCGTGGTTAACTCTATCGGTGTAACCGTAGGTATCCGCTACATCCATAGAGTCTTGATAGACCATGCCGCCCACTATCCAGTCCATTTTATCAAAGGCCGGCTCGTTGCTACTTAATCGTACTTCCTGACTAAACACGCTGATATCATTAGCATAAGAAGTATCACCTACGCGGAAAGGGCCGCCGTCAAAATCTTCTTCTATATAACTATCTTTGGTTTCATAGGCACTGATAGAGGTCAGCGTGCTGGCACCCATATCAACGGTGATATTTAACAAGGTGCCTAAGCTGTCACTTTCTAAGCTGGGTACTTGGCTAAATTCGCCCACTCTTAAATCTTCATAGGGGTCGCGATAACCCAAGTTGTTAGAGCAGTTTTTAATAAAGTATTTGATATTAGTGGTAGCAGGGTCGGCACAACTATTGGTAAATACGTCGCCACCATTGGGGCCGGGCAGCTCAGGTTTATTACCGGTAACGGTGTTGGGATCGCGACGGCCTATGGCCACCCAAGGTTCATTCTCGGAACGATCACGGCCACCATGCACATTCCAGTTGATATCGGTATTGTCAAATTCCCAACGTAAAGCGCCACGCAAGGCCAGAGTATCGGTGCTGCCTATATCATCGTTGCGACCATTTATTTTATTGGTAAAAAAACCTTCGTCTTGATAATCCCATTTAACCGCTAGGCGGCCCGACAAGGTCTCGGTAAGGCCACCACCTATCGCGCCTTCAACATTACGCAAACCATAGTCACCCAGTGTGGTGCTGACATTGGCGCTAAATTCTTGACGAGGTTTTTCACTAATAAACGCCACTGCACCGGCCGTGGTGTTACGGCCAAACAAGGTGCCCTGCGGGCCTTTTAACACTTCTACCCGCTCCATATCGAACAAAGAAAAAGTCAGCATAGAGCTGGAAGGCAAAAACAATTCATCAACATAAACACCTACCGGCGCCACGCTATTAGAGGTAAATGCGGTATTACCAACACCGCGCACGGTAAAAATGGGCGCGGCCTTGTTTAATACATTTTTAATGGTAAGGCCGGGTGTTTGCGGCGCCATATCTATAGGTTGGGTCATACCCATGCTTTTCATAGCTTCACCACCAAAGGCGGTAATGGCTATACCTACATCTTGCGCGCTTTGTGATTTTTTCTGCGCGGTAACCATCACCTCTTCCAAGCCTGCGGCCTGTACTGAGGCTGCCAGCATGCTGACGGCACCACCCATTAATAAGGTTTTAACAGTTGATAGTTTTTTATATTGTTGTGCATTAGCGACGAATGTCATGCCAAGCTCCCCACCTATTGTATTAGTAAGTAAATTAACCTTTGGCCATAAAGCAGCTTACCTAGACACTGCCTTGCCACCCTTACTACTGATACGACAGCAATCGCAAGAGCCCGACATTTTTATTGTAATTTTATTGCGATAAAATATCCGCCATCAACAAAAGTAACAGGCGCAGATATAAAGGAGGGGGAATAAAGAGAGGAAAAAGCTAATGCCAGCGGTAACTTAGGCTTACACCAAAGGTTCTAGCTTGGCCCAGCTGCGCAGATACGGTGCCTGCACTATTAGAGCTTAATATCTCGCTATAGTATTGCTTGTCGCTAATATTTTTTACCCAGATGGCAGCATCCCAGCTATCATCCAACGCCGCTATACCCATGCTGACATTACTGAGCATATACGCGTCTTCACTCACTGCCCGTTGATTATCCAGTGAAAAATACACCCCATCCTGATAAGCCACATCAGCCTGCACAAAACCATTGAGCTGCGCACTGATAGGATGGCTATAGCGCACTAAACTATGCGCTGAATATTCTGGGGAATTGGGCGGCACGGTATCAGAAAACTTGCTTGTGCCTACCTCGCCATTAATTTTTGAACGGTTATACGCCACGCCACCTTTGATATCTAAGTACTCGCTGGCGCGCCACCACCACTCAAGCTCAGCCCCTTTCATTTCACCTTCGCCAGCATTAAATGAGGTGTAACGGCCATCGGAAAATTCAAAAAATAATTGCATATCGGTGTAGTCGTAATAATATAACGCGGCATTAAGTTGCAAGGTATTATTCGCCAGTGCCGACTTAACACCCAACTCATAGGCCAATATATGTTCAGGCTCGGTAGAGATATGCTCGCCTTCCTGTATAGACCAAAAACCACTCCAAACGCCGGCTTTATAGCCTCGATTAACGCTGCCATAAAACAGTAAGTGATCTTGCGGGCTATATTGTAAAACCAGCTTGCCGGTGACTTCACGGGAGTGGGTCTGATCTTTATTTAATAAGGGCTGCTCGCTAAAAAACGTTTCGTCACCGCTGTAATCAGCATCTTTATTAATAATAGAGGTGCCACCATTAAAGCGGCTTTCATCATAGCTATAGCGCAAACCCGCCAGCACGCTCCAGTGATAATTGATCTGGGTTTCGGCGTGAGAAAATAACGCCCAGCTTGTGGTTTTTTGATCAAACTCCACCAGCACATCGTGGTTCACTCTATCTCTATAACCATATATATCCTGCACCTGCATATCATCTTGGTAATAAATAAAACCCGCCAACCAATTGGTGCTGCCGAATGCAGGGTTGATAGAGGATATGCGCAGCTCTTGGCTGAGCACATTAGCGGTGTTGCTATAGGATGAATCCCCTATGCGAAAAGGGCCACCATCAAAATCTTCTTCTACTTGGCTATCACTATATTCCGCGGCGGTAATAGCGGTTAAGCGCAGCCATGCAAACTCTTTTTCAATATCTAACACACTGCCCAAACTTTCGCCTTGTAGTATGGGCTCTTGACTGTATTCGCCTACGCGTGGATCGCTATAGGGGTCTTGATAGCCCAACACATTGACGCAGTTATCGATAAAATAACTGAGCTTAGTACTGGATAAGTCTGCGCAAGGTTGTTTAAAACTTTTGCCACCGGGCAGCTCTGCCGCGGTTTGCGAAACAGCAGGACTGCGTTTACCTATGCCTACCCAGGGTTCGTTTTGCGAGTCTTCTTTACCGCCGTGTAAGTTCCAATAAATATCCAGATCGTCCGCTTGCCAGCGCAAGCCCAAGCGCATAGCGGTGCTGTTGGTGCGGCCTACATCTTGGCTACTGCCTTGAATTTTATTAGTCACATAGCCTTCACCCTGATACTCCGATTTAACTGCCAGCCGCGCCGACAAATTATCACTCAGGCCACCGCCCACTGCGGCGTCTAATACCCTCACATCGTGGTCAGCCAACAGCAGCGACGCCGAGCCGTTAAATTCTTGCTGCGGCCGTTGGCTGATATAACGCACCGCGCCACCGGTGGTATTGCGGCCGAATAAAGTGCCCTGCGGCCCTTTTAATACTTCCACCCGCTCTATATCAAACAGCGAAAAATTTAACATGGAGATGGAGGGCATAAATAGCTCATCCATATACACCCCTATAGGCGCAGAGCCATTGGAGGTGAACGCGGTGCTGCCCACCCCTCGCACGGTGTAAACGGGAAAGGTTTTATTCAATACGTTTTTAATGGTTACACCCGATGACTGCGGTGCGATATCACCCGCTTTTTGCAGGCCTAGGTTTTTAACATCAGCGGCCTGAAACACGGTAATGGCCATGCTCACGTTTTGCGCACTTTGAAAACGCTTTTGCGCGGTTACATAAATTTCTTCTAGGCTGTCTAGCGCTGGCTGGCCACGGCTATCGGCTGCCGTTAAGGCATTAGTATCAGCAGCACAACCTAGGTTAGTCTCTGAAGATTTAATGGCCACTGCCGCCAAAGGCCCAAACACAGCTTCCAGACCTTGGCACTCTAACAGCAGTACTAAGCCCTGCTGCCGGCTGTGCTCGCCAAATAACGCCCTGCTTGTTATGCCGGCCACCAGCCTTGAAGGGAACAGCAGTTGCATATCGGCTTGCTTGGCATATTGCTGTAACGCCGCCGCCAACGGCTGCTGGCTGATATGAAAAGTAACCCTGCCTTCATTACCAGCCTGTGCCGCAGTGGCAGCCAGCAGTGCCCATAGCAGTGCCGTGGGCAACATGGCTTGGGCCTTGGTACGAAAAATACGGGTGAATAATGGCATTGCTACATTCTTATTTTTATAGGGCTAGCTTATCAGCTGCCGACTAACATAATGGCTAAATATCCATATTCCCCGCAGTAAATTATTTTGATAAATAATGTCGGGGTAAGCGATCCTAAAGCGTATAGTTAGTAAGAGTCTACAATATTTTTTGCCCCTATAGATACACTCGCCATTGGCGCCGACACGCCACAAACGCCTTAGCTATCACGCTTAGGCTTAGAGGTTTTATGCCTAAAACGCATATCAGGCTGGTTAGCGACCGTAGCGATACGCAGCCAGCGACAATAGCCAACACTCGCTCTGACGCCATGCGTGCAGGGCAGCGGCAGTATGTTGAGCGGCTGTTTCAGTCCTATAAGGATTCGCTACACAGGCATATTTATCGCCTGTTACGTAACAAAGATGATGCCCAAGAATTAATGCAAGAAACCTATATACGGGTGCTGCAAAGAGAAAACCTAGAGCAGCAAGAGAGCAGCGCCAAGGCCTATCTGTTTAAAATAGCGACCAACTTAGTTATTGATAAAACCCGAAAAGATGCCCGCCAGCAACTACAGCAACATGTATCCATAGACGATGAGGAGCTAGTATCCAACAACCCCAGCCCCGATCGCCAGGTACAGTCGCAGCAAGTGATGACGCAATTGAAAATTATTTTAAACCAGCTCAGCCCACGGGGCAGGCACATTTTTATACTGCATCGCTTTCACGATATGAGTTATCCTGAAATTGCCGACAAACTGAATATCACCACCCGCACCGTTGAACGACAAATGAGTATAGCCATGACCCTCTGCCGTGAAAAACTACAGGGGCTACTATGAAAGATAAATCCATGAATAAAACGCCGCACAACAAGCCCGATAACGCCAACATCTCAGAGGATGCAAAATGGTTTGCTAAACTGCAAGCCGACTCGCTCAACCCTCAGGATAGCGAGCAGTTTTGCGCGTGGTTAGCGGCCGATCCCGACCATGAGCAAAAGCTAGAAGGCTGTGAACAGGTTTGGGAGTTATTGGGCGAACTCAAAGGCGCCCCGGAACTTGATCAGTTACTGGCGCAGTATCCCTTAGACAACGAGCAAGCAAAAACTGGCCAAGCTTGGTATCTTAGCCACTGGGCTAAAGCCGCAAGTGTAGCGATGATGGCCGTTGCTATCAGCCTGTTGTTCACTGTTTTTTCGGCTGAGCATTACCAGACTCGTATGGGTGAGCAGCGCAGCATCACCCTAGAGGATGGCTCAACGGTATTGCTCAACAGCAACACCCTAATCAGCGTTGACTATAGCAACAGCCGTCGCAGCATAGCGTTAAAACAAGGCGAGGCCCTGTTTAAAGTCGCCCATAATAAAACCCGGCCTTTTGAAGTGACCACCGGCAACCGCCTTACTCGCGCTGTGGGCACTAGTTTTAATATTGCCTTTCGCAACGAACAAGCTACGGTTTCGGTATTAGAGGGTACTATACAAATTGAGCCCACTAAAAAGCTTACTCAAGTGGACGATCTCCCCCTATTAAATAAAGGTGACGAACTTATTTACTGGGCTAACGGCGCCAACTCTGAAATACATGCAGCTAACTTAGACAAGATTCTGGCCATTACCGAGGGAAAAATTCTGTTTGAAGAGGACGCCCTAAGCCATGTCATTGAGGAATATAATAAATATTCCGCCAAGCCCATAGTGATAGGCAGCGCCCAGTTAAACGACATACTGGTCAGCGGTGTGTTTCGTATCAATGATGCGGGATCACTGCTTTTTATACTGGAGCAATCTTTTGATATTGCTCACATTAATAGAGAGCAACACATACTATTAATTCCTAAAAACTAACATCACTTGGCTTTATCCAAGGCCAAGGTCGGCAAGATTACCGCAGCCATGCACAGCAACAAAGCAACCAGCGCCACGTTAACCAACAGACCATAATTATTGTCACCAACAATTAATGCCGCAGTTAACGGCCCTGAGGCCAAACCCATTTTAGAGGCAAAGCCACCCAGCGCCGCCATTTGTCCGCTACTGTCAAACTCTGCACACATGCCTAGTAAGTATGAAATCACAAACGCCCAGGTAATACCTACGCCAACATTGGCTACCCAGTAATAGCTTTTACTATCACTGTAATGAAACAACCAAGTACCCACTATGGTTAGCAACGTGGCAATTAATATAGGCCACAGGCGACCAAAGCGGGTAGACATCACTATCACTAATACCGAGCCGGCTATCGCTATCCAAGCGGCGAAGCCTAAAGTAGAACTAATAAATGACATATCTTGGCCAGCGGCCTTACCCAAACCGATGACGTAGGCATACACGCCCATATTGGCCGCCTGAAATAAGAAGGTCGCCAACAACGCTAAAGCGAGTAAGGGGTAATTAATTTTTTTTACGGCTATCGCCTTATCTGCTGGCAACGGTTCTATAATTTTATAGTCCGCTAAAAAAGGCAGCATACACAGCGTTACAGCACTAAAGGCCATTAAGGCAATAAACAAAGCGGCCGTGCCGTACTCAGGCACCAAGGGAGGTAGAAACATTAAGCCTGCCCCGCCCAAACCAAACTGCACGGTTAGCAAATAACCAAAGGTACGATCGGCCTGACTAGTGCGCGCAATCACCGCAAAGGCAATGCCCACTAACATGCCACCGATGCAGCCATGAAAAAAACGGGTAAGCACCAAGCTATTAACCGTAGTCAAATAGATAGAAAACAAATCCGTTACTAACAAACCCAGCAGCAGTAATAGCGCCGTTTTTTTCCAATTGATACGTTTAACAATAAACACTGCCGTTAACGCACCCACAGCCGCGCCATAGACATTGGCAGAGCCGACAAATCCCGCATCTCTATTGCTAAAGCCCAAGCCATCAATTAAACCATCGATTAAGGCCGGCATGATGTTGACATAAAACAGCCCCGCCGTTGCCAAAAACGATAATAATACCCGCGCTATTTCGCCATTGGCCGAGGCTATAGGTAGGCGCTTTAACAACGGGACTTTACTCGTTTGCACGGCAGAATGACTCATAGTGACTCTTTTATTGTTTGTTATTATCTAAAAGGACTACTCAGCTACTAGTAGCATAGGCCTACACCATAACAAGCGACTAGCTAAAACATAGTACCAGTTGGCGGCTGACTATAAGGCCACATGCGCTAAAGCTGTAATTGATAAAAAGGCGTATCGGTTTTGCAGCCCGGCCTTATGCTAATGGTTTTTTTAGCAGGTTTCATTAGCACCGAAAACACCGTGCCCACCTCGCCAAAATTGGCCAAAGCCGAAGGGCTATAAGCCCGGCAAATAGAGTTCAAGCCTTGGCTTTGATCTAACAAGACGGATTGCACGCCCTTATCGGAACGGTCGTAGGATAATATTTCATGGGCGCGTTGATAGCGCTCGTAGGTACTGGGGAAAGCGGCCTGTTCATTAAGCGCTGCCTCGGCCAGATAATGATTAGTGTGTATTAACAGGCCGTGATGATCACTATTGAGCAAATAATGTTTATCGCCGGCAAACTCTATACTCAAAAAATCACCGTGGCCATCGGCCACTAAGACATGGCTGGCCTTACCTACCGCCACGGTGGCTAACAAGGCCCTCACTTGGTCTAACGATGTGCACTCCAACACCGCCCTGAGAAAAATATGTACCGGTAAGCCCTGTAAGCGTGCCGAGCTTTTTAAGATATTGAGGGAAACCGCCAGCCCCGCACTATTCATACCTACCTTGGCCAATATGCCTGGCTCCGTCAGGGTGGTGATGCGCGGGCCTTGCTCTTGTTCTATGTGCAAAACCACAACCAGTGGCTCTAAGGTTTTAGACCAATCCCAGTTTTGCGCTAGCAGACCAGTAGCTTGGTTATATACCGTCGTGCATTCCGCAACGGAGAGGTTATTCAGTATTTCCGAGCGCGCATTGAGCATCACTATGTCATCGACACTCTGCTCTGCACCTAGGGCAATGGCGGCTATCTCATCCATATAGGCAGGCTTAAAATCCATAATCGCCTGGCGATAATGCCTAACCTGCGCCAGTAAGGCTGAGCTGGGCAAATTAAATAGCGCCTTATAATAAGCCAGCGCCTGCGCTATCTCGGCCTTTAACGCGCTACCGTGCTGGTAGCCTCTCGCTGCCGCATCACCCTGTAACTGTAGTTCTTTAAATCGCAAAGCTGTCATACCCTATCGCCGTTGATACATCGCATTAATCATGCATCAGCGCTTAGGCTAAAGCAAAAAAACCGGGCTACTTACTTAATAGCCTGGTTAGATAACTAACTTAATATTTTAGCCGTTTAAAATTTATACGACGCTGATACGCCTATAGTACGCGGCTGAGAAATCATTTGCCTATTGCTATTGCCGTACCAATTTTCAAACACGCCGGTATCGGCACCAAAATAAGCCTCGGGGAATGAGCCGGTCACCCCTTCTTCATTACCTAGGTTTTTACCGTATAGGCTGAGCGTCCAATTATCGGCAACTACGGTGGCTGAAGCATTCCACAACATAAAGCCATCATGGGTTGCTCCCAATGCCGACTTATCATCGATAAAGTTTTCTGACTCCGATTGATAATAGGCATTTACCCTAGCCACTAAATCTAAACCCTCGGTTAAACCCCAGGTATTATCCAAACTCACACTTAATACACTCTCGGGTGTGCCGGGTAACGTCGCGCCATCTTCAGCGATTACCGCATCGGTTTGTGGATTGATAAAGTCGTCGGTGAGTTCAGCATTAACATAGGTGTAACCTAGGCGGTAATGCAAAGTCTCGGTTAGGTAACCTTCCAATTCTATTTCTATACCTTGGGTTGCGGCTGACTCACCGTTGACCGCCATGTAAAAACCGTACCAGGACGAGGTGGCATTAAGCTGAGGGTCTTGCCAGTCCACATAAAAAACCGAGACGGTGTAGTTAAGGCTATCGGTCTGACCTTTAATACCCAACTCGTAATTTTCTACGCTGTCTTTTTCATAAAAATTAATGGCATCTGAATTAGGCTCACCAAAGTTATCGCCATTGTCTAGGCTGGGTATGGCATTGGCGCCACCATGCCTAAAGCCTTCGGAGTAGGTACCATAAATCATGGTGTTATCGTTGAGGTCATAGGCGATATTGAATTTTTTTAGTACGTCATCTTCTTTTTGCTTAGCCTGGGGAACCTCAGAAGAAACCCACCCCTCTACCAGCGGGAAGCCCATGATAGTGTCATTCACCGATTCATTATCAAACCAGCGTAAGCCACCGGTAATATGCAGCCTGTCGGTAATATGGTAGGTAAGCTCACCGTATACGGCTAACTCTTCAAAGCTGACATCACGACGATATTCTAAATCGCGTTCGGTTAAGGTTGCGCCGGGATAAAAAGTTGATGGCCAAAAGCTAGGGCAAACATCGGAACCGCTGGTAACACAGGATTGGGCAAACTCATTCATACCTGGATTCCAGCTGTTTTGGAAAACGGTTAAATCCTGGTCTAAATAAAACACACCTGCCAACCAATCAAAGGCACTGTCGCTATCATTAGATACTAAACGAAACTCTTGTATGGTGGTTTCATCTTCATAACCACGCTCCGCTCTTTGTGCGGGCCGTGGCCAGCCGCCATAACCAAAGTTAGTAATCCAGTCGCGGCCACCGCTAACCCATAGGCCGCCATTATCACTGTCGGCTTTACCTTCATGATCATAACTGGAGGTATTAGAGGTGAGTGTCGCAAAACCAAAATCGACTTCTATATCTAAGCTGAGTAAGTCCACTTCGCGGGAAGAAGGTTCTAGCAATACTTGGCCACTATCATACTCGCCGTAATCAAAGCGCAACGCCGAGCCTACTGGTTGGCCATTATTACCGGAGGTCACTGCTCGCCTAGCACCAATTTCATCTTCCTGGGTTTGGTAGCTGAGTAAAAAGCGTAGATTATCGCTAGGCTCAAACGACAAGGCCACTTTGGCATAATCTATGTCTACATCATCGGCATCTTTTTCGTTTTTATAGCAGGCGCCATTGTTCAGTACCTGCGCATCGGTAGCTGTTCGCGGCGACACACAGTTATCGCCTACCGCTACCAAGGGCTCACCAAATTCGTTTAATTGATAGGCGTTGATATAATCCACTACGCCATCATTATCTATTTTTCCTACCGACGCCCTAATCGCCGCCTTTTCACTTAAGGGCACATTCAACATAAAGTCGACATTAATATTATTGCCATCAGAGCCATCGGTTTGGCTAAAATCACCATTTACCTGCGCTTCAAATGCTTCCGGATTAGGTTTATTACTAATATAACGTACGGTGCCACCTAAGGCGCCGGAGCCATACAAGGTGCCCTGCGGGCCGCGCAACACTTCCACTCGCTCTATATCTTTTAATACAAAATTGGCATACAGCGGCGTGTTATCCACATAGGTGGAAACCGTAGGCACGGCATTCAGCGAGATATCGCCATTGGCGCCGCTGTCCACATTTAAGCCACGAATAATAATGCTATTAACCGTACCCGAGTTGCGATAACCGCGATCAACCACCGACACGCCCGACATGGATCGCAGTAAATCCGCCTCACTATTAATATTTTGCGCGGCTAATTCTGCCCCTTGCATCGCAGAAATATTATAAGGGATATCTTGTACCGATTGTTTTCTGGCGGTTGCTGTGACCATGACCTCTTCCATAACACCGGCAGCCAAAACAGGCGCGGTGTGGCCAGATAGAACAGCAGCGGCTACGATGGCGCTTGCTAGCGCGTTTTTTTGGAATTGTTTTTTACTACTCATAACGTTTCTCCAACACCCTGTTTTTAGTTTTTATTGATTGTGATGACTACTGAGCCTATCTATCTTCAACCTTATCTATCTTCAACCCTAGCTACCCTCAACCTTAACTATCAAGGTAGCCGAGCTTATTACGTACACGTAGTACCAGTTGTTTGTTGTGTATTAGGCCAGTTTTACCGTTTAGCTCGCATCCTCGCCAAATTTCTTTAACGGCCCTAGTGACTGCAAAGCGGCCGACTGCCGCGCATCCTGCTGATAAGCGGGGAATTGCAGCTGACTATCCCTAAAGCTTTTTAAAGTTTGCCCTAGCCCCAAACCGCCGCGCTCACGCACTCTACGCACATGGTTAAGATCTATTTCTATAGGCATGATTTCGCTACTCGTGCCAGCTTGGTGTAGCACTTGGCCATCCGGCCCCACCACTATAGAGCGGCCATTACCTAAACGGCCTGCCACATTAATATTAAAAAAATAACTTTGGCTGACCACCGCATTGGTTCTGGCTATGGATAATTCCAACTCTCTATCTATGGTGCCGGTTAAGGTAGGGCAAATAATTACCTCTGCCCCCATGCACGCCAAGCTGCGAGAAATTTCTGGAAACCACTGATCGTAGCAAATGGAAACACCGAAGCGGCCTACCGCCGGCACATCAAACACCACAAAATCATCGCCAGCACTCACACCTTTTTCATAAGGATAAAAAGGGAACATTTTGCGATAACGCGTTACCACTTCGCCCTGTGGATTAATGACCGGGGTGGTGTTGTAAACCTGGTCATCAGCACGCTCAAATAAACTGCCCGGTATTAACCATAAATTATTTTTTGCGGCGATTTCACAGTAACGCTGTTCAGCGGGCCCCGGCATAGGCTGAGCCAGTGTGGTGCTAGTGCCAAAGGTGCTCAACTCACTGAGCACTATCATGTCCACCCAAGGGAAAACGTTTTTAACCCGCGTTATTTCTTGTTCTATAAAACTAAAATTATCTTGATTCGATAATTCTAGTTGTAATCCCGCTATGGAGAAGTGACTCATTACCAACCCCTAGTTCACATGGCACTATTGTTGTAGCCGTTAATTGATTGCTCGGCTTAGCCATTGATTGAGTGTAATGTAATGATTTTACGGTGTAGGGAATAGGGCCAGTTGTCAGCCCCTGATGAGGCCAGTTATTTTTTGCTGGTTTTACTTTTTTTAAGCAATGCGTTTTCTATTAAGTAGCCCTGCTCATCAAATAGTTTTATATGATTGCGCTCTAGCTTAACGTGATACACCCCTATCTCGGCCCAAGCCCAGCGCTGCCACTGCCTATACCAATAATCGCCCTCCACCCACCAGCGGCCAGTATCGCAATCTTCATTAGCATAGCCTGCGCGGCCGGTCATGCTGCCATCGGCATGCAGCTCTATAGTACAGGGGTCACCGTAGGCAATTAGGCAGCGCATAGTGGTATCCGATACCCGCTTGCGTAATTCTTCACCCACATATTGCGTACCCTTGGCGGTGGTAAAGGTTTCTATGGTGTTGGCGCGCAACTCATGAATTAATTCACGCAACTTCACCACACCGTCGCGAATTTTATCGTGGGGGATACTGGTCACCCCCATGCGAAAGCTGTTTTCGGGCACATCCTCGGTGGCATAGTAGTGATCCATAGGCTCTATTAATATGCCGCGCTTGGCTGCCTCTTGCACTAAGTACTGCACGGTTAAATCGCTGGGTAAGGTCATCCAAAAAGAGGTGCCACCCTGCGAAGGGGTAATAGTGAGATCGTGTAATAGGTAATAATTAACCGCATAACGCAAGGCCATCCAGCGTTTTTGAAAAATCGCATACAGATGCATTAAAAAAGTATCGTAGTAACCCAGTGATAAAAAATACGCCACGGTGCGCTGATTGTTCAAGGGCGGATGTAATACCATTAAGCGGCGTAATTTACGCGCCTCAGCGATTAGTTCTGGTGCCGCCACCATAAAACCTAGACGTACTCCTGGCGCTAACACTTTTGATAAGCAGGAGGCATAGACCACACGATTATCTTTATCTATGCCCCGCAGAGCTGGGTGAGGATTACCTAGGTAATTACTTTCAAACTCATAATCATCTTCAATAATGAGTTGGTCTAGGCTGCGCGCTTTTTGTAATAGCTGGGTGCGGCGCTGCATAGACATGGTTACGGCGGTAGGGGTTTGATGACTGGGCGTTACATAGATTAATTGGCAAGCATCCAAGCGCTGATCAACCAACATGCCATCGGTATCTACCGGCTGATGCACTAAGCTGGCACCGCGCTGGGTTAGCAATTGCCGCATATCGGGGTAACCCGGCTCCTCTATCGCCACCGTGCTGCTGCTGTCGACTAACAGCTGGGCCGCCAAGTACAGTGCCTGCTGCGTGCCTACGGTAATTAATATTTCATCGGGGCCGGCCTGTATGCCACGGCGCGGCAATATTTTGGTGCGGATTTGCTCTATCAACATGGGGTCGTCAGCATCGCCGCTTTCACCGGCCCACTCATAAATTTCACGCACCCCTAAAGCCAAACGCGAAGCCTCGCGCCATTCTTTAATCGGGTATAAAGAGGTATCAAACTGACCGTCAATAAAAGGATAGGGATATTGTTGCCAGTTGGGCGGGCAAGAAAAGCCAGGCGCTGAACTGACACTGGTTTTTAAACGCTGCTGCCATTCAGCGCTAATATTGATGGTTTTGCGGGCGCGGCCTTCAAAACCCACTCGGCCCTGCAAGACTTTGCCATTAACATAAATACCGCTGCGCTCACGGCTGACCAGATATTCTTCATCAATTAATTGCTGATAGACCAATACCACGGTATTGCGTGCCACGCCTAATTGCTCCGCCAGTTTACGCGACGAAGGCAAACGCCGGTCTATGGGGAAGGTGCCCATAGAAATAGCCTCGACTAATTTTTGTCGAATTTGGCTTTGTAAATTAAGCTCGCTGTCCGGGTCTAAATAAATTATGGCATTGCTAGTAGTCATACTGACTAACCGCCTACATCAGATGATTTTATTATTATCCTGCTCTTTAAGCTGGCTCCCTCAGCGGTTAGCTTGAGCCAGCAATGCACTATTTGCAAGAACAGACTGGGCATACACTCGCTACCCAGGCATCACCCTTAGTTAAAGCGAGAAAAATCCGCCGGCCGTTTTTCAAAAAACGCGTTTACGGCCTCTTTAAACTCTTCACCCTGTAAGCCCTTGCTAAACACCAGTAACTCCTCGGCTATCACTTTATCTAAGGCGGGCTGTAAAGCAGCTTTTAATAAGGCCTTGCTGTGGCGTAAGGCCGCTGGCGGTTTTTGGCTGAGCTTGACGCACTGGGCCTTAGCAACAGCTAAAGGCGTATCCACTACCGCATTAATCAGCATCGCCTCTTTGGCATCTGCGGCGCTAAACATTTCCCCCAGCATTAATAGCTCGGCGGCTTTAACATTGCCCGCTAAACGCGGTAACAATAAGGACGAGCCGTACTCGGGACTTAGCCCCAGATTGACAAAGGGCATACAAAAACGCGTTTCGGGGTGGGCATACACTAAATCGCAGTGCAGTAATAAGGTGGTGCCTATACCCACGGCGACACCTTCAACAGCAGCGACTACCGGCTTGGGGCAGTGCGCCAAGGCCATCATAAAAGCGACCGTGGGGTTATTAGTGGCGGTGAGATCGGCGGGGGCTTTTTTAAAATCTTCTAGGTCATTACCGCTAGTAAACAGGCCGGCACTACCGGTCAACAGCACTACCCGCACCGCATCGTTATGGGCCGCCTGCTGCAAATGCTCGGCTAGGCTGGCATACATGGCCTGAGTAAAGGCGTTTTTGCGTTCGGGGCGATTGATAGAGAGTTGTAATACTGAGTTGTTAAGCTCAGCGATAATGGTATCGGCCATAGCGGTCTCATAGGTTATCGTTACGTTGTAATCAGGAAGCTGACAACGACTAAACCCTTAGCCTAGCCGCTTATAAATTTTTAGCGGCTAAAATATTAGTGAAATCATTGCTCCATGACACTAGCAGCTTGACCCATTCTGGGTGGCTATTTAAACAGGGGATAAGGGTGAGCGACTCGCCCCCTGCCTCTTTAAATAGTTGCTGGCCCTGCATTTCTATCTCTTCCAGTGTTTCTAGGCAATCAGTCACAAAAGCTGGGCATATCACTAACAGGTTTTTTACCCCCTTGCCCGCCAGCTCACGCAGGCTGTTTTCGGTGCTGGGTTCCAGCCATTTATTGCGCCCTAAGCGCGACTGAAAAGCCTGGCTA
Source organism: Dasania marina DSM 21967 (assembly GCF_000373485.1). Lineage (NCBI taxonomy): Bacteria > Pseudomonadati > Pseudomonadota > Gammaproteobacteria > Cellvibrionales > Spongiibacteraceae > Dasania > Dasania marina. The sequence goes on along the minus strand of NZ_KB891591.1, from coordinate 45,273 downwards.
TACTCACCCTCTTGCAAACCCGCCAGCTGCACAAAAGCTTCCGTCGTTTTAAATACCTGATGCCTATAGCAAGTAGCATGGGCCTCTGAGGGGCGTTCACAGCAATTATCTTGCTGTAGGCAATGCGCTAGGGTCGGATCGGCGACTTTTAGATGTGATTCGGGCAGGCCGTGATAACTGAACAAAATATGATCGTGTTTTTTATCCGCCAAATACGGCTGAGCCGAGGCGACTAAGGCCCGAATATAATTAGGGTGCTGGTAAAAAGGCTCCAGCACTTTAATGCGTATATCGAGCTTATGCTTCAGCACCACCCGCTTCACCTCCTCCACCGAGGTAGTCACCGTGCTATCGGCATAGTGCGGGTATAGGGGGATAAATAACACTTCTCGTAACTTAGGGTTTTGCGCCAGTTTTAGCAATTCGCTTTCTATGCTGGGCTGGCCGTAGCGCATAGCCAGCGCCACCGGCACGTTTACCTGGGGCTGCAGCGCGGCCAATAGCTGTTTGGATAAGGCCACTAGCGGCGAGCCATCTTCGCGCCAAACACTGGCATAGGCATGGGCGGATTGCGCCGGCCTGCGCGGCAACACAAACAGGCTAACAATTAAGCGACGCAACGGCCACGGCAGCTGAATCACATAGGGATCCATTAAAAACTGATTGAGATAGCGTCTAACAGCGCCTGTTTCTGGTGCTTCAGGTGAGCCTAGGTTGGCGAGTAGCACCGCTTTATCACTGATCTCTTTATTACTCACAATATCTCTCTGTAGGTTAAGCCTAAAGGCAAGCAAAGGGCTATTGTAAACCATCACGGAAAACAACAAGCAGTTATTCAATTAAGCTTTTTAAGATCGTATCAACATATAGTACCGGTTTCATGTTATTTGTGATGTTCGCGGCGGTAGCGATAGTTTACCATCAAGGTTCAAGAACTAGCCCATTAAACCCATTAGGTAATATCCGGTTAATGCGCTATATCTTAGAGAGTGAAAGCAGAAAAACCACGTTTAACCCAACACAACAATGATAAAATCAACAATAGTTAGTGAGGTTTAAGATGATATTGCAGCACGCCCTAGGGCTAATGACACACCCCGACAAAGAGTGGCAAAGTATAGAGAAAGAACACGCTACCCCTACCGCCGTTATTATGGCTTACACCTGCATCCTGGCGGCCATTGCGCCCTTATGCGCCTATTACGCCACCACCCAAATAGGCTGGCGCGTGGGTGACGGCGATATCATTAAGCTTACGTCGGAAAGTGCTTTATCGCTGTGTTTGCTAACCTATGCTGCCATGCTGGTAGGCGTGTTTGCCTTGGGCTGGATGATCGACTGGATGGCGGGAACCTACGGTGGTAAACATGAAAACAACGCCGCTTCTGGCATCGCTTTAGCCGCTTATTCCTCTACGCCTATTTTTTTAGCCGGGTTTGCACTGCTATACCCTGTACCTTGGTTTAACTTGCTGGTGTTTGTAGCCGCCGCGCTCTACTCCTGCTTTTTAATGTTAGATGGCATACCTATCGTCATGCGTATAGACAAAGACAGAGCGGTGTTTTTTGGTGGTGCTATTTTAGCCGTAGCACTGGTATTACTGGTCAGCACCCGTGTCGGCAGTGTGTTAATTTGGAGCGTGGGCTTTGCGCCGGAATTTGTTGGTGGTTAATCAGTTTACATGATCAATTAGAAAACTGACCATAAAAAAAGGGATGCAATTGCATCCCTTTTTTTATAACGTTTATTCAATACGGCTTATTCAACTTCTTCTTCAAACCCTCTTATTCAAAGCTTTTTACTCAAACCTTCTTATTCAAAGCTTTTTATTCAAAGAACTCACTACCGCCAGCCTGTTCCTTAGGCTTACGCACACCTTCTATATAAAGCTGTAATTCTACATGAGTAGAGGCAGGGCCTAGGTCGTGGGTCATATTAAAATCAGCTAACCTTAGTGTAGTAACACCTTCAAAACCTGCACGATAACCCATCCAAGGGTCGGGGCCCTGGCCTAGGGTTTTAGCGTTTATCACTATGACTTTTTTAACACCGTGCAACTCTAGTTCACCGTGTATATCAAAGGCATCTTTACCGGTGGCGACTACCTTGCTGCTAGTAAAGGTGGCCTTTGGGAATTTATTAACTGCCAAAAAATCACTGCCTTTTAAGTGCTTATCGCGCTCGGCGTGATTGCTATCTAAACTAGTCGTATCAATAACTACCTTGACACTAGAATTTTCTATTTGCCTAGCATCGTAGTTAAATTCACCATCAAACTTGTTAAAGTTACCTAGCAGCCAACTATAACCTAGGTGTTTTATTTTAAATTGCACAAATGCGTGTTGGCCCTTGATATCGATAGCGTATTGTTCTGGCTCTGCCCAAGCCGGCACCGCCATTAAACAGCATAAAACTAAACCCAAACACGATTTTCTAAATAGTCGATTCAACATCATTTTATTCCCTTCCTAGTATTTTCAATAAAGTTTTATCACCTAATGCAAAGTGGTGCCTCAACGCAGCAACGCTGTGTAATAACACCATGAGCATAAAGCCCCAAGCCAGATACTTATGCACCCAGCCTGCTATATCTTCTTGTTGCGCTATCGTTAAAGACGCTGGCAAGCTAAACCAGCCTAACACTGGCAAACTTTCACCTCTGGCGGTAACAATAAAATAACCGCTAACGGCTATCAGCAATACCATTAGGTAAAACAGACGCTGACCCCATAGCGCTAGACGAATCTCCCAACGCGACATACCCGGCTCGGCAGCTGGCAAGGGGTTGAATAAACGCCAACCATAGCGTGCAAGCATCAGCATGGCTGCCAACACCCCTAGGCCTTTATGCCACCACGGCGCACGCTGATACCAAGGGCTGTAGTAGTCTAAATCCACCATCCACCAGCCCAGCGCAAATAAGCCTAGTAACCACAAAGCTAATAACCAATGTAACAACACCGCCACCCAGCCATAGGCCGCGCTACTATTAGCGGCTCTCATGACCACCTCCCTTTGTTAAAAACGTCACATCATTACCTATAAACTCCAGCTCTGCCCGCCATAGACCCGCCAAATAGTGGAAGGTTTCCTGCGAGAAAAAACAAATATGGCTAGGATCATTTTTATAATGCCAACGGGCAAAAGCTGCCTGATCTTTTACCAGTTTGGTCATCACCGCCAAACAGCCCCGCGCATTGAGCAAAGCCCATAACTGTGGCAATACCGTTGCGGGGCTATGCAGGTGTTCCAGTACTTCAGTGGCGCTAATAAAATCATAGCGCCGCTGTAACACGTCTACCTTGGGGAAATAAAAAACATCGTACACAGCCATAGGCCAGCCCGCCTCGGCCATCATCTGCGCCAACGCCGGGCCGGGGCCGCAGCCAAAATCCAAACCCTGCGCATTAGCGGTTATGCGCTGCTGTAAAGGCGCGGTTACCCGCGATAAAAAATGGCGATAGCCTTCGTCATCTGTATGATTTTGGTGCAAGTCGTATTCTGCTTTTTCTTGCTCGGCACTTAACCAATAGTGCGGCGGCACGTAAACCAAGTGACAGCGTGTACAGCGCTGATAAACTCTGCGCTTATCGCGGTGATATTCGGGGTTATCGGCCTGGCCACATAAGGTACAGGGCAATGAAACTCTCCTCGTTGTTGTCGGGGCTATAGAAACGGCACATAATAGCCCAGCGTTCTGCTAGGCTACCACCACCACTATATTAAAGGAGTACTACCCATGACTATACAAACTGGTGAGCAAATACCCGCCATCGATTTTAAAGTAATGAGCAGCGAAGGCCCTGAAACATTTAATTTATCACAGCGTTGCCAAGGTAAAAAAGTAGTGCTGTTTGCTGTACCCGGCGCCTTTACCCCCGGCTGCTCTAAAACGCATCTGCCTGGCTTTGTGAGTTTGGCGGGTAACATCAAGGCCAAAGGTGTAGACGAGATTATTTGCACGTCAGTTAATGATGCCTTTGTTATGGGCGCTTGGGGTGAAGCACAAGGGGCTAAGGCGATTACTATGGCCGCCGATGGCAATGGCGAATTGGCCAAAGCCTTAGGCCTAACCCTAAATGCCCGCGCTCATGGCATGGGTGAGCGCAGTCAACGCTATGCCATGATTATTGATAACGGCACGGTGGGCTATATAGGCGTGGATGAAAAAGGTATCGATGCCAGCTCGGCAGAAACGGTATTAGCACAGTTATAAGTTGCTAAAGGCCGCATCGAAAGGCTAGCGCGTACCCCGAGCTAGCCTTTAATCGATTAACTAGCCAAGCCACCCACACAGGTCATAGCGCTGGGCATACTGTTTAACCACAGCTTAAATTGCCTAGCCACTTTAGGCCTAGCAATCACAAAACCCTGTATAGCATCACAGCCCAGCTCGCGCATTAAGGCCCACTCGGCTTGGCTCTCTACCCCTTCGGCAATGGTGGTAATATGTAACTCCTTGGCCAAGTGTACGGTATTGCGAATAATGGAACGCGCTACTTCATCATCATAGGCTTCAACAACAAACCGTTTATCAATTTTTATACAGCTAACCGGAATTTTAGACACCCTCTCTAGGCTAGAATAACCAGTACCAAAATCATCTACCGCCAAACCAAAACCTTTCAGCCGAAAGTGATTTAAGGCAACAACAGGTAACTCTTGTCGACCTTCGTAGTCGCTCTCTAATACTTCAATCACAATATTGGCCGGATCTAAGCCCGCATTAACGACCCATTGTTTATATTTAGCGACCACTGCACCACGGTGCAAGCTCTCAGGCGCCACATTAAAAGCCATATAAGGGATATGGTACTGTTGATGCAGACTCTTAAATTCAGCTAATGCCAGCGTAAACATAGCCTCGTTAAACGCATCTAATAAATTAAATTCTGTTAGCTGCAGTAAAAAATCACCCGGCAGCATTAAGCCTCTAGCTGGGTGCTGCCAGCGCGCTAAACATTCTACCCCGTTGATGGCTGCCGTATTAATATCAACTTGCGCTTGAAAATACGGCAGTATATGGCCACTGCTAATTGCTGTTTTAATTTCATCGCGGGAAAACGTCAACCTCTCATCAACCACAGGCGCGCCTCGTTTCATCTCCCCCCAGTAGCGCAGCATGCGCATGAGTTTATTAACATCTACGGGCTTTTCTATACTGCCCGCTAAACGCAGCTGATAATGCAGTGCCACATTGCACGCCGCATTAATAATGCGCCTATCGCAGCCACTGATAATAATAATCTCGCCTTTAAAATTACGTTCACCTAACAGCCGCAACAAATCAATACCGTCCACCCCCGGCATCAGCAAATCACACAGCAATATATCGGGCTTAAGTTGGCTATCAATTTTGGATAAAACCTGGGCGCCTGAATTGGCGGTGTGCACGTCGGTAATGCCGGCATCTTTTATCATATCAACCAGCATGCGCTGCGATAAAAGATCGTCCTCGGCAATTAACACTTTTAACGGTGGCATACCTCGATCACCTCATGCACTAACTATTCCATATAACACTAAGCCTAGCGCATAATCATCGAGCAGCTTGAAAAAAAACGTGCTGTTTAGACTAACAAGAAATAACAAACCGTGCTTATAACCCCCGCCCCAATAACATTTAACACCACCCCTTCGCGTACCATTTGCCGGGTAGTGACATAGCCACTGCCATATACAATACTGTTGGGCGCGGTGGCTACGGGCAGCATAAAGGCACAGCTGGCGCTCATCGCCGCAGGCACCATCAACAACTTAATATCAATACCGGCCGCAATACCCGCCGCGGCCAACACTGGCATGAGTAAGACAGTGCTGGCCGTATTACTGGTGCACTCGGTTAAAAAGGTCACACTTAAACTAATCGTTATCACCATTAACCACAGCGGCCAGTAAGCCAAGCCCGTTAACCCCTCACCCAACATACCGCTTAAGCCCGACACTAAAAACGCCTTGGCTAAACAAATACCACCACCAAATAACAGCAATATACCCCAGGGAATGCTAGCAGCTGTTTGCCAATCCAATAACCGCGGTGTTTCGCCCTGCTGGTTTTTGCCGCCGGGCAACATAAACATCAACACCACCGCGACTAAAGCCACTGAAGCATCATCGGCCTGCGGTACATTTAGCCAGTGGCTCCAGCCGCCAAAAGGCTCCTGCCTAGTAATCCAGGCCAGTGCGGTTAAGGCAAAAATGGTCAACACCCGCCGCTCCGCTACCGTCCACCGGCCTACCGCCTCTATATGAAAGCCACCCTTATATTGCAGCGAGCGCCCCAACCACCAGGCCGCCAGCGGGATCATTAGCACCACTACAGGCAGGCCCCAACCCATCCACTGGCTAAAGGTAATTGTCTCGCCGGTGTGTTGTTCATACACCTGCATAAAAACTAGATTGGGCGGGGTACCTATAGGCGTGCCTAAGCCCCCTATGCTAGCTGCGTAGGCCACACCCAACATCAAGGGTAGCGCCAGCTGTTTATCTTCTGACTTTTCTAATACTGCTATCGCCACAGGTAGTAGCATCAAGGTCGTGGCGGTATTGGATATCCACATACTCAGTAGCGCCGAGGCCAGCATAAAGCCCAGTAACAACTGGCGGCTGGAACCTCCGCCACACAGCCTAACCATCGCTAACGCCATGCGCCGGTGGGCTCCGCTACTCTCCATGGCCTTGGACAACATAAATCCCCCCAATAACAACAGTATTAGCGGGCTACCATAGGCTTGTGCCACCTCGTTTTTATCCAGCACTCCCGTTAACTGAAAAACAGCTAAGGGCAATAAAGAGGTGACCGGTATGGGTATAGGCTCAAAGATCCACCACAGCACACAGAGCACCGCCACAGCCGCGGTAATGGCAATTTGGCCACTAAAACCCAGCGACACTAAAACCCCATAAAGTGCCAGAGCCAATAAAGGCCCTAGCCAAAGTAAGACGTTGCGTATAACTATCATGCGATTATGCCTAGCCGTGCTTATTTGTTTTATTAGCGGGTAAGGGTACCATTGGCCTTATGAATACATCTAGCTCAGCACTACCCAGCCCCGCGCTTATCGACAAATTTGGTCGCAAAGTGGATTATGTACGTATCTCCGTCACCGATCGCTGCGACTTCCGCTGCGTATATTGTATGGCGGAAGATATGACCTTTGTACCGCGGCAACAGGTGCTCAGCCTAGAAGAGCTGGCGCTAGTGGCCGACGCCTTTGCCGAATTGGGAGTTAAACGCATACGCCTCACCGGTGGCGAGCCCTTGGTACGCAAAAATGTTTTATCGTTAATAGAGCATATAGGCAGCATAGCCAGCCTAGATGAGCTCACCCTCACCACTAATGGCTCACAATTAGAAAAATACGCCAGTGAATTAAAAGCCAAAGGCGTTAAGCGCATTAATATCAGTCTAGACAGCCTCAATCCGCAACGCTTTAAACAGCTCACCCGCACCGGTGATTTAGCACAAGTGTTAACCGGTATAGACTGCGCCATAGCCGCAGGCTTTGAACGCATAAAAATTAATGCGGTGATTTTAAACGGCCGCAACCAAGACGAGGTCATAGACCTCGTTAATTTCGCCTGCGACAAGGGTATAGATATCGCCTTTATCGAGGAGATGCCGCTAGGGTTAATAGACGAGCACAGCCGTAAGCTCAGTTTTTATTCCAGCGATGACATACAGCAGCAGCTTAGCCAGCAGCACATACTCACCGCCCTAAACGAACACACCGGCGGCCCCTCGCGCTATTATGCGCTGGCTAATAGCAACAGCCGCGTAGGCTTCATCTCACCTCACAGCCATAACTTTTGCCATTTATGCAATCGCGTGCGCGTCACCGCCGAAGGCCGCTTGCTACTATGCCTAGGTAATGAACACTCTATTGATTTACGCGCCATACTCCGCAACGGCGGCGACAAAGCCGCACTCAAGCTCGCCATTATCGACGCTATGGATTTAAAACCCGAGCGCCATCACTTTGAATTAGATGACAGCCCGCAGATTGTACGCTTTATGAATACAACCGGCGGCTAACAGCCGCCACATTATGTAAGCGCCATAAAAAGATAGCCTTTTAACGCTCATCGTTAAAAAAACTTGCTTAGACAAACACCACGCTTCTATCATAGGCAGCATTATTAGCATGTATAACAACCAATAACGCTAACAGACCCACTGGCTCGCCCATGACTAGCTGGAACTACCGCATCATAAAAAAAACCGACCCACTCAATAACGAGCAGGTCTATCAGGTGCATGAGGTGTATTACAGCAGCAGCGGCACTATAGAATGTTGGAATGACAACCCGGTAGAACCTATGGGCGTCAACACCGCGGGGCTGCGCAATGATATCCAAGCCTTTCTCAGTGCCTTTAGGCTACCGGCCATGCACGAACAAACGGTCAACGGCCACCACACCCTAATAGAAGAACAGCTACCCGCCAAACGCCACGACAACTATAGCGACTACCAGCAAAAAACCGAGCGTGCCCTAGGCTATATCAATCAAATTTTAGGCAACAACCTAATCCTCAAAAAAGACCCCGCCCTGCGTCTAGCCTTTGAAAAAGTCGAGCTTGCTCTGCACGACCTCAAAAACCTTGCCGCCGCCGAACAGCAGGCACTTATCAGCCCTATTAAAAGCAACGGCTAAACCAGCGCAGCCAAATGTGTTTTTTACGATATACTTAACAGCTAGGCAGCTAACATGGCTGTCGCTTTACGTATTAACCGAGAGCTTAGCCATCAGTATTACAACCACTCACAACCAAACCCTAGACACGCTTATTAACAGTGAAGACAGCGTATTTTTAGAGCTACTCAATTTTTGCTACCCCCAATCCCAGCCACAAACTCAGCCACAACAAAAGCCCAGCCAACTCAACCAACAACAAAGCCAGGCGCTACTGCGCAAGCTAGACCACCTAGCCGGCACACAGCTGCTAACCACTTTGCAACAACAACTAGAACCCAGCAATAGCCTGAGCCAAGACAGTTACGCACAACTGCGCTTTTGTGAGCAGCTATTTATCAACTATTGCTCTAGCCATCAACTGGCCGAGGAGATACAGCAGGCTATCGCACCGCTGCTATTAATTATCGCCGACTTACAATTAAGCAACAGCAAATGGCTGTGGCAGCATCACTCGTTTATCACGCTCTTAGCCACTACCCAGCAACACTGCATAGGTTGGCATGCCAGTGACAACAGAGCCAACCATCGTTTTTTGCAGCAGCTACAAGAAGCCGTGGGCGCGCTAATCAAAAGCTGGCAACAGGGCGATATAGATTACGAGCGCAACGCCCTCACTGATTTTTTCGCACAATACGATGCCCGCATTCACAAACTAGAGCAACGCATGATCGCTGCAGAAAGTGGCGCACTAAAAGCCAAACGCAGCCAGGAAATGGCCACCCGAATTATTAATGAGAAAACCCAGCAACAATTATTACCCACCAGCATTCAACATTTTTTGCACAACAGCTGGCACGAATCTATTGTGTTGCTGTTAATCAGCAGTGAAAATATGCAGGTAGAGTTTCACCGCTTAAAAAAACTGACTGAAACCTTTATCTGGACCTTTAAGCCCTACGACCCTGAGGACAACGACACCCAGCAACGTATCTACCGCCTTTTAAGCCAGCTGCAAGAAGAACTAACCAACAACCTAGCCAGCCTAAAACACCAGCCGGATAAATTGGCAGAGGTATTAGCCGACATAGAAGCGCAACACTTACGCATACTGAAAGGTCAAGCTATAGAGCGCAATCCCTGCCTAGCGCTCAACAACAGTAACCCACTCAACGATAGCCACACCAAAATTAGTGGTAGCCTGCTTAAAAAAGTGAACTTACTGAAACCGCAACAGTGGCTGTGCCACAGCATTGACGGACAACCGCAGGCCATTAAATTATTACTAAAACTCAACGACAGCCAGCAACTACTATTCAGCAATCATGTAGGCGTAAAAGCCTGCCAATACTCTTACGAAGAGCTGGCCTACAAATTAGCTAACAACAGTATTAAGCCGCTAGCCAGCCAATCTTACATTAGTCAAACCGGTACAATTTTAATAGAAAAATTATTAGCCACCCAACAACAAGCACAAGAAAAAAATCAAGCGCTACTGACGGGAAAGAGAACGCAGCAACAACTACAATTACAAAAACGTTTGGCCGACCAGAAAAAGGCGCTGGCTGAAGCGCAGGCTATAGCGCGAAAAAAAACGCAGCAACAATCCCAACAAGAGGCTCAACAACAACGTCTTGCGGCGGCAGAAACAGCGCTTAACGCGCAACAAAAATACAGCGAATTACTGCACAAATTTAACAGCGGTGGCATAGTACGCCTTTATAGCAACGAGCAATCGCGCGACTGTAAGCTTGCCGCCATCACGCAACAGGGCAATAACTATATTTTTGTTAATAAGCGGGGTATTAAAGACTGCGAAATAGCAAAACAAGACCTCATTATTCAGCTAGCTACCGGCCAGGCCGAAATTATCGATAACGGCGACCGCTTTGAAGACGCGCTATCAAAAGTCGTCAACAGCATTCGTCAGCAAAAATAAGAAGCTCACTATGAACAATAATGATAAACGCAGTGAAGGCCGAGTCAACGAACAAACCACTATCTTTGTTGAAGCCTATGACAGCACGTCATTTAATGGCACCAAAGTTGTGATATGCAATAGTTTAGATATCTCTGCCAACGGCCTGCAATTTCAAATGGACGAACGCCCGGAACTAGGCAGCATCTTGCGCCTATTTGCCGAATTTCACGATCAACAGGCTGCCATGCAGCTAGTCGGCGAAGTTAAATGGGTGGAACCGCAAGGACAGGACTTTAATATAGGGTTTGCGATCTACGACGCTGAAAACACTGACATTATCCAGTGGAAACAGTTGATTGCCCAACGCCTAGAGCAAGGCGAAGACGATTAACGCCCGCCCAGTTATCGAGGGTAAAAAAAGGCCCTACGTGCTTGTATAGCCTTAGCGGCATCATTACACTGCGCTCAACCATCAATTATCCTTTCGCAGCGTTGCCAACCATACGCCTACCGCCTAAGGACACCGGAGTAAGACCTTGCCAGAGTTAGCCACGCAGCGCATAGAGCAACTGAGCCAAACCGACGCCTTCCAGTATTTAAAATCGCTACAGCGCGGTATAGAAAAAGAAAGCCTACGCACTACCCGTGCCGGCCTATTAGCCCAAACCGATCACCCCAAAGGCTTGGGTTCGCCCTTTACTCACCCCAGAATCACCACCGATTTTTCCGAATCGCTGCTAGAGCTAATCACCCCGGTATTTCCTTCTATAGATGGCGCGCTGGCGTCACTGGATGAGGTTCATCGCTATGTCTACTCGCAACTGGGTGATGAGCTGATGTGGACCGCCAGCATGCCCTGCCAGCTACCAGAAGATGCCGCCATACCGGTAGCGCGCTATGGCAGCTCCAATGCTGCTAAAATGAAGACCGCCTACCGGGTAGGCTTAGGCAACCGCTACGGCCGGGCCATGCAAACCATTTCCGGCATACACTATAACTTCTCGCTACCTGAAGGCCTATGGCCGCATTTACAGCAGCAGCGCTCGGCCGAGTCACAAGCGTTATCCATACAAGATTTTAAAACCGAAAGTTACTTTCATGTTATCCGCAACTTCCGTCGTATCTCTTGGTTGCTACCCTACCTCTACGGCGCATCTCCTGCAGTCAGCAAATGTTTTTTACAAGGCCAGCAGCACGACTTGCAAGAGCTGGATGACAGTACCCTCTACCTGCCCTACGCCACTGCTTTACGCATGGGCGACTTTGGCTACCAGAGTAATGCCCAAAATGGCTTAGCCATTTGCTACAACAAGCTAGACAACTACATAGAGACGCTTAAGCAAGCGATAGTCACCGAGCACCCCGACTATCAAAAAATCGGCATTAAAAAAGACGGTGCCTATCAGCAACTGTCTACCGCCTTGCTACAAATCGAAAATGAATTTTACAGCACCATACGCCCCAAACGCGTTACCGAGTCAGGCGAGATTCCCTTAGGCGCTCTGCAAAACCGTGGCGTCGAATACATAGAAGTGCGCACCATAGATGTAAACCCCTATTTACCACTGGGTATCGATAAAGACGAAATACGTTTTGTCGACTGCCTACTATTATTTTGCCTATTCGATGATAGCCCCGAATGTGATGATGATGATAGCGCACGTATTAATAGCAATTTTAAGGCTGTTGTTAATCACGGTCGCCAGCCCGGGCTGCAACTACAGCAGCGCGCTGGCAATGTTGCCATGAGTGACTGGGCTGAAGAGTTACTGCAAGGCATCACCGCCATCGCCAAACATTTGGACGCCCTACACGGTGGTGGCAACTACCAACGCGTTTGCCAGCAACAACTTGAAAAGCTGCACAACCCCGCCCTCACGCCTTCGGCTAAAATATTGGCTGACATGCAGAAGAACCAGCAAAGCTATTTTGAATTTGCCTTGGCACAATCGCAGCAACACGCGGACAATTTTAAAAAAACCACGCTCAGTAGCGAGCAAATCGATGCGTTTGAAACAGCAAGCCATGAATCTAATCAGCGCCGCGCCGCACTAGAAAGCGAAAGCACGGTAGGCTTTGATGAGTACTTGGCTGCCTTTTACCAACAGTATCAACAGCTGTAACACAACGGCATCAAGGTTAAGCCAATATGAACTATCTGGCCCACCTACACTTAAGCCACGACACGCCCGGCTTAATGATAGGGGCCTTGCTGGGGGATGTGGTTAAAGGGCCGCTTAAAGGCGAGTATCCAGCTGACTGGGAGCAGGGCATACGACTACACCGCCGCATCGATGCTTACACTGACAACCATGCGCTAATCCGCGCATGCCAGGCAGACTTTCCGAAAAAGTTCCGGCGCTTTAGTCCCATTATGCTAGACGTTGCCTTTGACCATTTCCTTATTAAACATTGGCAGCAGTTTCACCCGCAAACATTAGCCACATTCAGCACAGAAATGTATCAATTTTTAAGCAACACCCACTGGCCTGCAGCGGCACAGCCCCACGTTAAGCGCATTGTTAAACACGATTTATTAAACCGCTATCAGGAGTGGGACTTTATTATTGAGGTCATAGCCAGCATAGGGCTGCGCATGCGCGTGACTAACCCCTTGGCCGACACAGATGAAATTCTAGCGCAGCACTATCAGCAGATAGAGCGCACTTTTTTGCAGTTCTACCCGCAACTGCAACAACACGTCAACGGCATGCAATGAATATTAGCGCTGAGCAGTAACGTTAAACATTAACGCTGAACAATAAACGAATCGAATAATAAGTCAGCGATAAACTCTTCGCCCTCTTCCTCTATCAGCACTTGCCGCACCGCCTCTAAAGCCGACTGACGCACCAATTCACGCCCCTCCATAGAAGACATCCCTTCATCGGTTTGCTGCGACAACAACATCACCAAGGTATGGCGTATATAGGGTAAATGTTGCCGCACCTGCGCCATGCCTGGGGTACCGCCACCGGTTTTTACCCGCAGGGTAATGGCCGTTTTTAAATAACGTAAACGGCCAGCACCGCCGTAGTTCACCACAAAGGCAGGCTTTAGCGCAAAGTAGGTGGTCGCCGGTTCCGCCGCGGCGCCTTCTGCAGACTCGTCATCTTGACCAAAGGTTAATGAAGTACACGATAAAATTAGCAATACATAAAACAGTTTGGCTATGAGCTGCGTGGTGGCCCGCATGATTATTTCCTATAGTTGATCAATCGACACATGATATGCGCTGGGCGCTAACAACGCCACATTGGCCTTGAGCAAAAAGTCTATTTGCCCTAATGTAGCAACCCTTAATTAGGAGCCTTTTATGATTACCAGTAGCCCGCGTCATATCAATATCATTATTCTCATCGCTGTTATCGGCCTGATGGGCTATGGACTTTATAGCCAATATGTCATGGGCTTAATTCCCTGCCCCTTGTGCATGACCCAGCGTGCAGCCTATTGCCTCATAGGTGGTTTTGCCTTAATCGCTATCATCCATAAACAAGGTTACAAGATTTACTCACTGCTTATCGCTCTAGCCAGCCTAGGCGGTATAGCCGCTGCGGGCAGGCAAGTGTGGTTACAGCATCTACCCCCCGAGTTAGTCCCCGCCTGCGGCCCCAGCTTAGAATATATGCTGGAGACGTTTCCTTTTGCCGAAGCGCTAAAAATGCTAATCCTAGGGGAAGGCAACTGCGCCATAGTGGATTGGACCTTTGTAGGCCTGAGTATGGCGGAATGGTCGCTGCTGTGGTTTGTGGGATTTTTGGGTGCGGCCCTGTGGCAACTTTTACGTAAGCCAGCCACTGCCGCATGATCAAAGGCCTTAGTATTTTATTGCTGTTTCAATGTCTGGGTGAATTAATCCGCAGCTACAGCCAAGTTGTACTGCCCGGGCCAGTAATAGGCATGTTGTTATTATTTGCCGCGCTATGTCTGCGCGGTGGCGCCTCTACATCATTGCAAAGCGCCAGCCAATCGCTAATCGGCTTAATGACCTTATTATTTGTACCGGCCACCACCGGCCTGTTTTTTTTAAGCACACAGATTATGTCGCAATGGCTGGCTATAGCCGTGGCGCTGGTCGCCGGCACCGTGTTATCACTAAGCTTCAATGTGCTACTAATGAAGCGGCTGGTAAAAAATCATGACTGATTTTTTACTCCCCAACAGTGCTTGGTATAGCGATTTTTTAGTCAGCCCTTTGTTTGCCATTAGCTTAACCTTAATCTGCTTTCAGCTTAGCCAAGTGCTTTATCTGCGCAGCCAGCGCTTCCCTTTATTGCACCCCACTATAGTTTGCGCAGCGGTCATCGCTCTGCTCATTAAGCAACTGGACATTAGCTACCAGCAATATTTTTCAGACAGTTACATATTGACCCTATTACTGGGCCCTACCACCGTAGCACTGGCCATACCGCTCTACCAAAACGCCAAATACATACGCCAATTATTTGCCCCCATAGTAATTACTCTGGTTTTCGGCGCCAGTTTTGCTGCACTATCCGCGGTGGGGCTGGCTTATGCCATGGGTGCCAGCACTGAAACACTGCTGTCGCTGTCGACCAAATCACTCACCACCCCCATAGCGATGACCGTCACTGAGATTATTGGTGGCAACACCGCGCTGGCCGCCGGTGGCGTGATGGTGACTGCTGTTACTGGCCTGTGCTTTGGCCCTTTAATCCTACGCTGGCTACACATAGACGATGATAGAATTTGGGGCTTTTGCTTAGGCATTAGTGCACATGGCACGGCTACCGTGCTAGCTTTTGAGCGCAGCAGCAAGGCCGGCGCTTTTGCTAGCTTGGCACTGTGTTTAACCGGCAGTTTTAGCGCCATTGTTATTCCTATAATCGTTAGCCTCTTGAAATAAAGCGGCTCTGGGCAACTATGCCTTGCCAGTCAAGCCCCGCTCACTTATATTCAACAGCAAGCATGCTTACAAAAAGATTACGCAGAGCGGTTAACAGCGTTTACTGACGTAGAGAAGCGGCTCCCATCAAGCAGTTAGGTATTAGGGGACTTACTATGCTAGACACATGCACCATTGAAGAACGCTGGAGTGGCGTCAACGAGATGATAGAGCGTTGGTTAGAAGAGCGCCAAAAACTCATCGTAGAATTTTGTGCCGTAGGCGAAGACCGTGACAATGAAAGGTCTGAAAATGCCGAGCAATTACACAAACGTCTGCAGCATTTTTGCCAATTATTAGTTGATTATGTTTGCGCTGGTCACTTCGAGGTGTACTACCAACTGCTGCGCGAAGCTGAAGAGTTTAAAGATG
Organism: Dasania marina DSM 21967; assembly: GCF_000373485.1. Classification (NCBI taxonomy): domain Bacteria; kingdom Pseudomonadati; phylum Pseudomonadota; class Gammaproteobacteria; order Cellvibrionales; family Spongiibacteraceae; genus Dasania; species Dasania marina. The sequence continues at coordinate 29,437 of NZ_KB891591.1, read as the reverse complement.
GCAGCGCCAATATTGCTCAAGGCCTATTGCCCGAACTTAACGAAAACACCACTATCGCTATGGAGTTTCACGACAAGTACGCTGAAACCGACCAAAACACGCCCTTAAACAATTTATCTAACAAACTCTCAAAATTGGGTGAAGTTTTGGAACTGCGTTTTGAAATTGAAGACAGGCTTATCGATGTAATGCACAACGCGCACAAAGCCATCACCACCGAAGCCTAGCCACTTGTAATAACTAGTGGCAAGGTAAAGTCTGCTGAGATAGAGGCTTATCGCCATGCACCGGCTCTACTGCCGGGCATGGCAATACACTCATTACCCAAGGCGAGATTCGGCCAATGCCAGCACTACACAGCAATCGTAAACCCCGAATGCTGCCCCGCTATCTAACCACACGCAAACTCACTGCCCTATTATTCGCCGCATGCTTTACGCTTAGCGCCTGTGATGCCGGTAAGGCGCCCGAGCACAGCGTAGAAGTGGCTGTTAAAGGCCTGTACAGCGGCGCTATCAGCAATGACGGCAAGCTCAGCGTGATAGGCTCCATACATCACGGCGGCAGCCTGTGGCGCAGCAGCCAAAACGAGCGTCTCTACAATTGGAATCACAAGCAGGGTGAATACAGCAATATTATCGCCAGCGGTTTCTCACCCGAAGGTGACTTTGCCCTTACCGCCGATCACCAAACCATGGTGCTGTGGTCTACCCAAAGCGGCAAGGCCCTGACTTTTTGGACCTCCCCCAGCCAAGTACACGACATCGCCCTAAGCAACAACGGTAACTTTGCCTTTTTGGGACTGCATGATGACAGTGCGGTGTTATTTGACGTCAAGCGTGGCGGGGTTAAACGCAGCTTTTATCACCGCAATAGAGTGACCGCAGTAGCCCTTAGCGACGACGGTAAGTTAGCGCTAACCGGTTCTGATGACAGCGACGCTAAGCTCTGGGATGTTAACAGCGGCAAGGCTTTATTTACCTGGCAGCACGCTGATGAGGTGGTCACCGTCGCCTTAACCAGCACGGGCGACAAAGCCTTTACCGTCGCCAAATACGATAAGGCCGCGCTCTGGGATACCCAAACAGGCAAACTGTTAGGCGAGCTACCACTGCGCGCCAGCAGCCTAAGACGCGGCCTATCCTTCACCGCAGCCAAGTTCTCTAGTGATGGTAAGCAATTACTTACCGGCAGCTCCGATCGAAAGGTGCAGCTCTGGGATGTCAAAACCCTCCAGCCCCTAGCCAGCTGGACCGTACCCAAACGCGACCTCTTCAAGCCCACCAGCGCCAGCATAGTGGCAGTAGGCTTTAGCGCCATTAGCGGTAAATACCTAGCGCTGGCATCGAATGGGTTTAGTCATGTTTTAAAGCGCTAAGGCGCTTTAGCTACAAGTAGCGTACCTGCTTCCATCGAAATCTAACAAGCGCCTTAGTGTTTTTCTTACCTCTTGCAGCTTGCCACTTACAGCTACCATAAAAAAAGGGGCGTAACTACAACGAGTTACGCCCCTTTTTTTATGGTAAAGCTACTATTTAGTAGCTGCATCATCCTTAATCGAAACCAACTCAACCTCAAATATCAGCGTCGCGTCGGGGCCTATAGGGCCGCCGGTGCCGCCTGGGCCGTAGGCCAAGTCAGAGGGGATATATAAGTTCCACTTAGAACCTACCGGCATTAATTGCAGGGCTTCGGTCCAACCGGCAATCACGCCGTTAACGGGAAAGCTGACGGTGGCGTCACGCTTGTAAGAGCTATCAAACTCGGTGCCATCAATTAACGTTCCACGGTAGTGCACCTCTACGGTATCGGTCGCGCTAGGTTTGGCACCGGCACCTTCGGTAATCACCGAGTACTGTAGGCCGCTATCTAAGGTGATTACCCCTTCTTTAGCTGCATTTTCTGCTAAAAAGGCCTCACCGGCTTGTTTATTTTGGTCGGCTATAGCGGTTTGTGCGGCCTTTTGCTTTTCCATTTGCTGCTGCTGGAAAGTTTGCATTTCAGCCATCACTTCTTCTTGCGTCATTAAACGCTCGCCACCCGCTAAGGCATGCTTCATGCCTAGCGCAAAGGCGTCAGCGTCAACCTCGATGCTCTCCTGCGCGATACGCTCACCTAAGCCTATGCCCATGCCATAGCTGACGCGCTTGGCCGAGTCATCTAACGTAACCGTTTTTTCCGCGGCTTGTTGATTACAGCCTGCCAATGCTGCAGTTATTGCTGCAGCAACCAGTAAATTGCGTTTCATTGATATTCCTTTTAAGGCTTAAATATAAAGATTGTTATTGTAGTCATTGCTAGTGATATAAGTCTGTGAACAGCTTCGTAAGTTCCCTGCTCGATAGCGTGGCTTCACAAATAGCCCATGCAGCACAGGCACCACGCTTGCAGGTATCTATAGTACACGGCACACAATTTACCGCAAATAGCTAAAAAAGCCACAGCCGCCAGTGGTTTTTATCTCTCGTCGTAGGGGCGAATTTAAACGAGAGACTATCGTTTGTTGAAAATTTGTACTATACCATTGATAAGTAGTTGATATTTATCGTATAAAGTAGCCTATGCCAATAATAATCAGAAGGGATTTAACACCATGGCAAGTAAAGCAAAAAAGACGTCACCCAAAACGTCTGCACCCAGCGTTGCCGATATTGAAAAGCAACTCGCCAGGGCCCAAGCCGCACTCAGTAAAGCCCGCGCAGCACAATTAAAGCAGCACACCGCTGCCGCTAAAAAATCAGCTGCCGCGCTCAACAAAGCTAAAGCTCAGCTCGCTACGGCCAACAAAAAACAACAGGCAGCCAAAAATGCTAAACAAAAGAGCGCCGCAAAAAGCGCTGTAGCCACCGCCAAAAAAATGTTGGCTAGTTGTCAAAACGCTGCTGCCGCTGATAAAGCCAGCCTTGCCGCCATTAAAAGTGACGTAGCCAGAGCCAAAACCTTGGCAGCCGCCCTCAAGCAAAGCAGCCCACCAGCTAAAAAGCCCGCAGCCAAGAAAAAGGCCCCCGCTAAAACTAAAACCGCTCAGCCTAAGGCCACAGCGGCCAGCAAGGCTGCGCCAGCAAAGGTCAAGAGCAAGGCAAAAACTAACCCACGTAAATCCCCTGCCGCTAAGCCCGCCGCAGCCAAGCAAGCCCCAGCCAAGGTCGCAAGCAAAAAAAGCGTGGTAAAAAAAGCGCCGGTTAAAGCTAGTGCTCAAAAAACGGCAGCGGTAAAACCCCGCCCCGCCCCTAGCAAGGTAGACCAAGCTAAAGCCCAGCCAGCTGCAGCCCCTGCGGTAACGGCATCCGCTGCGCCTATAGCCGCTCCCGTACAAACTAAGATTTTGGCAGACCTGCCCAAGCCAGTAGCCGCGCCCGTGCTTAAGCAAGCAGCACCGGCACCCAAGCCCATAGAAGAAAAAGAAAAGCCTGCCGATAAAAAAGCTAAGGACGATTCCCCCGTTATTAAAAGCCTTTTTGATTTTTAGCTGCGATCTAACCGCAAGCCATCCGCTCTAATACTCGCAGGAGGCTTAGAGCGGATGGCTTGCGGCCACATTGACAGTGTTAGTCAGCAAACTACAAAAGCCCTGCACCGCCGGCGTTACATCCGCCTCATCCACAATTAAGCCACCCAAATAGTGACTCACATTGCGGTGTAATAAACCTTGCTGAGCTGCGGCTAAAGGTAGGTTGCGCAGCTGATCATACAGGCGCTGCTGCTGCAGGGCTTCCGCTTGCAGCTCTAGAGCTTTGGCCTGTTGATAAATGTCTGAACTGCTAGTGGTTTTTAAAAAGCGCCGCGCCTGCCGCAAAGGCTGCACACAGCGCTGCTGCCACTGCTCGGACTCGGCCAGTAAGCCTTGCAACAAAGGATCAGTGAGTGGCTGGCCTATGGACGCTAACCAAGCTGCACACAGCAGCATATTGATATCAACGCCGTAATCATCCTGTAATTGCAAACATAGTTCGGCCACCGCCGGGCGTTGATACACCGTCAGTGAATACTGCCAAAAGGGGTTGTGCGTCATACATCATCCTGGTGATTTCATTACTCTCGTTTGATCAAGCAAGGTATACTCCGCCGCCATGATTAAACTTGATTCAGTAAGCTTACAACGCGGTAGCAAGATTTTGCTAGAGCAAGCTAGTGCGGTATTTCACACTGGCCACAAAAATGCCTTAATTGGCGGTAATGGCAGCGGCAAGTCCAGCCTATTCCAGCTTATTTTAGGTCAGCTTAGCAGCGATAGTGGCAGCGTCTCTATACCCAGACAATGGCGCATCGCCCATATGGCGCAGGAAGTGGCTACCAGCCAACGCCCCGCCCTAGATTATATTATTGATGGTGATCTCGAACTACGCCGTATAGAGCAAGCACTGCAACAAGCCGAACACAGCGAGCAACACCTGCTAATCGCCAGCCTGCACGAGCAGCTTGACGATATAGATGGCTACAACGCCAAGGTGAGAGCCGTGCAATTATTGCTAGGCCTAGGTTTTAGCATTAGCGATGCGCAAAAGCCGGCCAACAGCTTTTCCGGTGGCTGGCGCATACGCCTCAACCTAGCCCAGGCGTTGATGAGTCCTTCGGATCTATTGCTATTAGATGAGCCCACCAATCACCTCGACTTAGACGCCGAACTATGGCTGGAACAATGGCTGCAAAACTATGACGGCAGCTTGCTATTAATTTCCCACGACCGCGACTTTATCGACAGCGTCTGTGACGGCATCGTACACATAGAAAACCAACAGCTCACCACCTACAGCGGCAACTACTCCGCCTTTGAGCGACAACGTGCCGAGCGCCTAGCTCAACAACAAGCTAATTACGAGAAGCAACAACAGCGCATCGGTGAAATTAGCGATTTTGTACGCCGCTTTAGAGCCAAGGCTACCAAAGCCAAACAGGCGCAAAGTCGCTTAAAAGAATTAGCGCGCATGGAAGAAATTGCCCCCGCGCATATAGATTCGCCCTTTAACTTTAGATTTCCCGAGCCCGACCGTTTTTCTGACCCGCTATTAAATATCAGCCACGGCCAACTGGGCTATGGCGACACCATTATTATCGACGCCCTCAACCTCAGCATCCATCCCGGCAGCCGCATAGGTTTGCTGGGCGCCAACGGCGCAGGTAAATCGACTTTAATCAAAACGCTGGCCACCGAGCTGACCTTACTGAAAGGTGAGCGCACTCAGGGTGAGCACATGGCACTGGGCTACTTCAGCCAACATCAGCTGGAAGCACTGGACTTAGATGCCAGCCCCGCCCTGCACCTACAACGCTTGGCACCGAAAGCCCGCGAACAAGAGATACGCAATTTTTTAGGCGGCTTTAATTTTCACGGCGAGATGGCGGTGGCAAACATCCGTCATTTTTCCGGTGGCGAAAAAGCGCGTTTGGCACTGGCCATCGTAGTTTGGCAAAAACCCAATTTGTTATTATTGGACGAGCCCACCAACCACCTAGACTTAGAAATGTGCCACGCCCTCACTGTAGCCCTACAAGGCTTTGAAGGTGCCGTGGTGGTGATCTCGCATGACAGGCATTTATTGCGCAACACGGTAGACCAATTTTTATTAGTGGCCAACGGCAAAGCCGTAGTCTTTGACGACGACTTGGACGCCTACAGTCGCTGGATTATGGAACAGCGAAAAATCGCCAATAACCTGAGTAAAAATGCCGAAAAAGATGTTGAGAGCAGCGCCAACACCAAAAAAGAGCAAAGGCAGCAAGCCGCCGAGCAGCGCAAAAAACTAGCACCCATTACCAATGCCATTAAAAAAATTGAAAAAGTAATGGAGCAACTGGACGGCAAGCTCAGCAGCATAGAGCAGGCGCTAGCCGACACCACATTGTACGAAGACGACAACAAGCCACAATTACAAAAACTATTAAAAGAACAGGGCGAGTTAAAGCAAGCCCATGAACAAGCAGAAGAGCAGTGGCTTGAGCTAAACGATGAATTAGAAAACATCATCAGCAGCTAATTGAGACTGTAACTAAATCTGTGTAACTGTCTATCATTAAACCCAAAAAGGGTAAGGATAGACAGCCATGAACCACGACGAACTAAAAGCAATAGCCCAAGCCGCAGCCAAGAACATTAAGACCGAAGCGGATCTTAATGAATTTAGGCAGATGCTCACCAAAATCACCGTTGAAACGGCCCTTAATGCTGAATTAGACGATCATTTAGGTTACGCAAGGCACGAGACATCGGAAGCGATTAATAGCCGCAATGGCTTTACCAGTAAGACCTTGCAGACCGAAAATGGCCAATTTCAAGTCGATACCCCACGCGATCGAGCAGGAAGCTTTGAGCCCAAGCTGGTTAAAAAGCATCAGCGCCGCTTTACCTCCATGGACGATAAAATTCTCTTCCTCTACGCCCAGGGCATGAGCACACGGGAAATCGTCACCACCTTTAAAGAAATGTACGGCGCGGATATTTCGCCCACACTAATCTCCAAAGTGACTAACGCCGTTATCGATCAAGTTGTCGAGTGGCAAGCGCGGCCACTGGATGCCATCTACCCCATCGTCTATCTCGACTGCATCGTGCTTAAAATCAGGCAGGATAAACAGGTTATCAACAAAGCCATCTATTTGGCCCTAGGCGTGAATATAGAAGGCCATAAAGTGCTATTAGGGTTGTGGATATCAGAGAATGAAGGCGCTAAGTTTTGGCTTAACGTGCTGACTGAACTGCAAAATCGAGGTGTGAAAGATATTTTAATTGCCTGCGTTGACGGCCTCAAAGGCTTTCCCGATGCCATTAATGCTGTCTATCCTGATACCCAAATACAGCTTTGTATTGTGCACATGGTGCGTAACGCCATGAAGTTTGTGCCTTGGAAAGATTACAAGGCTGTAGCGGCAGATTTAAAATTAATTTATAAGTCAGCAACCGAAGAAGAAGCCCTACAGGCGTTAGCGCAATTTGCCGAGGGCTGGGACGATAAGTATCCGCAGATAAGTAAATCATGGCATGCCCACTGGCATAACCTCAACACCCTGTTTGCCTACCCTCAGGACATACGCAAAGCGATCTATACGACCAACGCCATCGAATCACTCAATAGCGTCATTCGCAAGGCTGTGAAAAAGCGAAAGCTATTCCCCAGTGACGACTCGGCCAAAAAAGTTGTTTACTTGGCGATACAGGAAGCTTCAAAAAAATGGACAATGCCGATAAGGAATTGGAAGCCGGCATTGAACCGATTTATCATTGAATTCGAAGGCCGTTTAACGGATTATATTTAACCCAGACAGTTACACAGAAATATTTACAGGCTCAGCTAATTAGCCAACCTTTAGGCTATAGCGGCTACAGTAGGTTTTAATACGCAAGCTTGCTATCTGGCTAGCATTCATCTATACAAATGCAACAACATAATAATAACAACAACAAACCCCATAATATTTATTAAGCTGTTAAATATTAACCCTCACTTTCATTCGGAGAATGATTATGAAAGGTTTCAAACAGCTAATAAGTCTTAGCAGCCTATTGCTAGCCACGGCGCTAAGCGCACAAGTCCCCGAAATAGCCGACCAACAGCTTAATGATATCGCCATAGTCAAACCCCATCCTGAGTATGGCGCGGTAATTATATATAACCCCATCATCTGCCAACAGATAGGCGCAGCTTGTGGCTTTTTTCGCGCCCATGAATACGGCCATATTGCGCTTAACCACCAATACCTACACCCCAGCGCCTACCCCGCACAACGAGAAGCCGAAGCCGATCGCTGGGCTGCTAGCAATGGTGTTCCGCAGGAAATACTATCCGCTTATTATCTCTTTTTAAATGGCGGCAGCAGCGGTGACTGGCAAACCTATGGTAACCCGCAACAACGCGCCCAGCGCTTGCGGTTATACGCTATTGACGCAGGTAAATGGATAGGGCCATAAAGCGCGCTTCATTTAAACAGCGCCCAGATAAAAATCTGTTTAGTAACAACGCACAAGGAGACAATAATGGACCGTAAGTTCGTATTAAGCAGCTTATGCTATGCATTGTTGGCCTAGCCTTGGGTATTTTTATGGCAGCGTCTAAAAACCATGGCCAATTAGTCACCCACGCACACATTTTGCTATTGGGCTTTGTGGTTTCTTTTATTTATGCCCTATGCCACAAACTGTGGTTGCACAATGGCACTTCGACACTGGCGTTAATACAGTTTTACCTGCATCAAATCGGCATCCTGCTATTAACGGCGGGGCTGTTTTTATTGTATGGCCAATTGATCAACCCAGAGACCATAGACCCACTGCTAGCCCTAGCTTCTATTAGCGTATTTATTAGTCTAATATTAATGTTGTTGCTGTTTATTAAACAGAGCGTGCGTACTTAATTAACAAATTTAGGATATTATTGTAACTATATCAACGCTATTACAACTTACTATCCTATCTATACAGCAAAAAATAACGCCTACTCTACACCCTTAGCTTTAAAGGATTATCTCGGATGCCATCTCGTGGCTACAAGTATGGTTATTTACTAGGCATGCTTATACCACTATGGCTACTAGTAGGCGTGGCTATAAGTGGCTATATTTATCCAAATTATAGCCACCTACATCAAGCTATGAGTGAGTTGGGTGCCGTAGGCTCTGCCACACAATTCATGTCGCCGCTAATAAACAATTACCCACTGGGTTTATTGTTTATCGCCTTTGGTATCGCTGTAATAAAAAGCTTTGCTCTATCAACCCTTGCTAAAACATCCGGAGTGCTCATCGTTGTACACGGCATAGCCAGTATTGCAGCGGGCTATTTCCCCTGTGACGCAGGCTGCCTACCGAAGCAAGCATCACTCTCGCAGCAATTACATAATACTGCAGGGCTAATCATGTTTTTAAGCCTGTTTATCGCCAATGCTCTGTGGCTATACTTAGGCCATACCCTATTAGCCAGCAAAGGCTTTATTATATTTTCATTACTTTGCCTAATTACAGCCATAGCCATGCTACCGTTAATGGCCAATGCCATAGCTACCGACCAACTATTCGGCCTATTTCAACGTATTAATTATGCCGCCTCGGCTTGCTGGCTAGCCGGTTTGGCTTACACCCTAAAACAACAAGCCTTTAGTGCCCATACAACACACTATGAATAAACCCTGCTCAACTACTGCGCCCAACAACGAACAAACATCTAAACTACTAACCCGTATTTTAGCGGAGCTGCCTGCCGATAAAGTGAGCATAGATCAGCTTATGGCGCAGTTTCAGCGCCGCTCTTTTGGCGGGGTGTTGTTATTATTAGCAGCTGTCAGCTTAATCCCTGGTGTTTCCATTTTTTCAGGGCTGGCTATGGCCATCATAGGGCTACAACTGCTGGCCGGGTTTAATACCCCCGCTTTCCCCTCGCTGATAAAACACTACAAGGTAAACAGTGACTTAGTCGCCAACATAGGTCATAAATGCTTACGGCACATAAGCAATATGGAGCACTATATAAAGCCTCGCTACCTGCGCTTAACCCTACCGCCGGTGCTCAATATCATAGGACTTATCATTTTCAGCCTAAGCCTAGTGGTTATGCTGCCGTTACCGTTTAGCAACCTGCCGCCTGCTATAGCCTTAATTATTTTATCTATGGGTTTGCTGGAGCGCGACGGTGTAGTCATAGTCGTAGGCTTACTGGCTGCCATTATCGCGTTAGCGGTGGGCTACATAATTGCGCTTATCGCTTTTGAGAGCCTGCTATTGTTTTTTAATTATGCCAGCCCTTAAAGGCAGCATTAAAATGCCTTCTGACTAAACTCAGCTAAGGTATAGAGTAAATCTTTTTAACTTGCAGGGAGTTGCGTGATGTTATTTGTATTACTGTTTATGGCCTTGGTATTAACGCTGATATATTGGGGCGTTAATCGCTATATCTGGCTAGCGGTTTTTATTACTGCCGCCGTAGTGCACAGCTTATGGTGGCCGCAGGCCAGCTGGTTGGGTTCGGCGTTTATGTGCCTGATCGCCGCCGCCGCGATTTTCTTGCTGGGCCTGCCACCGCTGCGTAAACAGTTTATTAGCCAGCCTATTTTTTCATGGGCCGGTAAAATCCTACCCGAGCTATCCAGCACCGAGCGCGAAGCGCTGGAAGCAGGCACCGTAGGCTGGGATGGCGAGCTGTTTAGTGGCGACCCTAACTGGCAGGCCTTTTTAGACACCCCCAAGCCCACCCTCAGTAGCGAAGAACAAGCTTTTATTGATGGCCCCACCGAGCAGCTCTGTAAGATGCTGGACGACTGGCGCATCACCCACGAGCATAAATGCTTGCCCGCCGACGTTTGGACCTTTATTAAAGAACAGGGGTTTTTGGGCATGATCATACCCCAATCCTACGGCGGCTTGGGTATGTCAGCCCTGGCGCACTCTACCGTGGTGATGAAGATTTCTACCCGTAGCATTACCGCCGCGGTCACCGTGATGGTGCCCAACTCCTTAGGCCCCGCCGAATTATTAATGGTGTACGGCACCGACGAGCAACGCCAACACTACCTACCTCGCCTAGCTAGTGGCGAAGACATACCCTGTTTTGGCCTCACCTCGGTGGAGGCAGGCTCCGATGCCGGCGCAATTATTGACCAAGGCATAGTCTGTAAACAAAGCTGGCAGGGTAAAGAGGATGTGCTGGGCTTAAAACTGAGCTGGAGCAAACGTTATATTACCCTAGCGCCTATAGCCACCGTATTAGGGCTGGCTTTTAAAGCCTACGACCCCGATCACCTACTAGGGGAAGTAACCGAGCTAGGGGTAACTTGCGCGTTAATCCCCACCGACATGCCCGGGGTAAACACCGGCAACCGTCACTGGCCTTTAGAGACGCCCTTTATGAATGGCCCCACCTCCGGCGAGGATGTGTTTATCCCGCTGGATTATATTATTGGCGGCCACAGCGGCATAGGCCGGGGCTGGTCTATGTTAATGAACTGCCTATCAGTAGGCCGCTCGGTATCACTACCAGCACTCAGCACCGGTGCCGGCAAGCTGGCCTGTTTAACCACTGGCGCCTACAGCCGTATACGTGAGCAATTTAATTCACCCATAGCCTATTTCGAAGGAGTGGAAGAAGCGCTAGCGCCTATCGCTGGCCTCACCTATTTAATGGACAGCGCGCGGGTATTAACCGTGAGCTTTGTCGACAACAAAGAAAAGCCCTCCGTTTTATCTGCCATTTTAAAATATCACAACACCGAAACCATGCGCCGCGTAATAGACCACGCCATGGACATACACGGCGGCCGTGGCATTATTTGTGGGCCACGCAATTATTTAGCCAATGCCTATAAGTCGGTGCCTATAAGCATCACCGTAGAAGGCGCTAATATACTCACCCGCAACCTGATGATTTTTGGCCAAGGTTCTATACGCTGTCACCCGTATTTATTACAGGAAATGCAGGCCATACAAAACGATAACAAAGAACTGGGGTTAATAACTTTTGATAAGGCCCTGTTTGCTCACTTAGGCCACGCCCTGCGCTTAAGCGTTCGCAGCGTATGGCTAGGGCTAAGCTGCGCCAAGCTGGTGATAGCACCGAAAAATGGCAGCGATGAGTGTAAGCCTTACTTTCAACAGCTCACTCGCTTATCCGCCAACTTTGCCTTTGTTAGCGACGTCACCTTGGCTTTATTGGGCGGTGAATTGAAATTTAAAGAGCGCACCTCGGCGCGCTTGGGGGACGGTTTAAGTTATTTATACCTGGCCTCCGCCATTTTAAAACGCTATCAGGATGACGGTCGCCCGGTAGAAGACCAACCATTGATGCACTGGTCTATGCAGTACTGCATCTATCAATTGCAGCAAGCCTTATTGGCAGTGTTAGCCAATTATCCGGTTAAAGGTTTAGGCGGCGTACTGCGCTGTAGCCTATTCCCCTACGGCCGCTGTTACTCACTACCCAGCGACGCTTTGGATAAACAAGCCGCAGCCATCTTGCTTGAACAAAGCGAAAGCCGCGATAGGCTGGTGGCAGGCGTTTACCGCAACGAAGACCCCAACGACCCGGTAGGCCGAGTAGAAAATGCCTTTAGTTTAACTTTGGCCTCGGCAGCCGCAGCCAAAAAAATTAAAAAAGCCATTAAAGCCGGTAAGCTAAGCCCGTCAAATGACAAAGCCACTCTGGCGCAGCAAGCGGCTGCCGCCAACATCATCTCAGCAGAAGAAGCGGCGCTTTATACACAGGCACAAGCTGCGGTGAACGATGCCATACAGGTAGATGATTTTGACAAAGACTTTTTTAAATAATCAAGACTAAAAAGGATGCGGCGTAAGTGGCGGTATTTTTTACTGCCACGGACTAGCCCTGATTAAGCACAAGCTAAACGAGTAATAATGATTAAATACCTTTGGCTATCTATTTTTTTTAGCGTATTAATTTGGTCGGGTATAAACCCTAAAGACAGCTACACCTGGCTACTTGAGGTGGCGCCCGCGTTAATAGGCTTAGTCATAATGGCAGCAAACTATCAAAGCTTTCGCCTAACCCCGCTACTCTACCTATTTATTTTGCTGCATTGCATGGTGTTAATGGTGGGCGGGCACTATACCTATGCCGAGGTACCGTGGTTTGATGGTCTGTTAGGGGCGGAAAGAAATAACTACGACAAAGTGGGCCACTTCTTTCAAGGCTTTGTGCCAGCATTAATCGCCAGAGAAATATTACTGCGTAAACAGGTCGTCAATGGCAAGGCTTGGCTAGTGTTAATCATTATTAGCCTGTGCTTAGCGTTTAGTGCTTTTTACGAACTGATAGAATGGTGGGTGGCGCTAGCCAGTGGTGGCAGTGCCGAAGCGTTTTTAGGTACCCAAGGCTATGTGTGGGATACCCAATCGGATATGGCCATGGCCTTAGTCGGGGCGATGTGTTTACTACTGTTATTTTCTAAGCTACACGACCAACAGTTAAAAGCTATACCCTAGATAACGCTAAAAAATCGTAAATATAAACGCGCATACACGCTTGCAATATGTTAATAATAGCCCCATATGCTGTACTAGCGTTTTGCGCATACCACTAACCTTTCATACGAGATGATCATGTTAAGAATTGCACTGTTTTTACTCACTAACATTGCTGTTGTGATAGTGGCGTCCATCACCCTAAGCCTATTAGGTGTAGGCCACTATTTAGAAGCCAATGGCAGCCTCAACCTCACTTCGCTGCTGATTTTCTGCTTGGTATTCGGCATGGCGGGTTCGTTTGTATCGCTGCTACTCTCTAAGTGGATGGCCAAGCGCGCTATGCGGGTGCAACTCATTACCCAGCCCCGCACGCAAGAGGAAAAATGGATTGTTGATACGGTGGCGCGGCTGGCTAAAAAAGCCGGCATAGGCATGCCCGAAGTGGGCATATTCCAATCCCCGCAATCCAATGCCTTTGCCACCGGCTGGAATAAAAACAACGCCTTAGTCGCCGTGTCTAGCGGCTTATTAAAACGTATGGGGCGCGATGAAGTTGAAGCCGTTATCGGCCATGAAATAGGCCACGTCGCTAATGGCGACATGGTAACGCTGGCGCTAATTCAAGGGGTAGTGAATGCCTTTGTGATGTTTTTTGCCCGTATCATCGGTCACTTTGTCGACCGCGTACTATTAAAAAACGAACGCGGCTATGGCATAGGCTATTACGTAACCACCATTGCTGCCGAAATAGTCTTGGCTATACTCGCCTCTGTGATAGTGGCTTGGTTTAGCCGCCGCCGTGAGTTTAGAGCCGATCAGGCTGGCGCCCATTTGGTCAGCCCCGCTGCTATGATTAGCGCTTTGGCTAGCTTAAAAGCAGAATACGAACAGCCCAGTGAAATGTCTGGCGAGTTGGTAGCCTTTGGCATACGCGGTGAAGGTAAAATGAATTTTGGCGCGCTGTTTGCCAGCCACCCGCCCTTAGACCAGCGCATAGCCGCACTGCAACAGCAGCATTCTTACTAAGCGCGTAAACGCGCAATAGCTTGCTCTAGGTTGCGCCTAGGGCAAGCAAAATTAATACGAGTAAATTGCGGCCAGCCAAAATCACTACCCGCCGAAGGCGCTAAGCCCTTAGCCATCATATAAGCCTGCACATCCGCCACCCCTAAGCCACTAGCATCTACCCAGGCCAAAAAAGTTGCCGCTGCCGGCTGGTAATCAAAGCCGTCTAGTTGCGAAAAAGCCTCAACCAAATAATCACGATTGCCGCGTAAGTAACTTAGCTGCGTTTCATACCAATCATCACATAGGGTAAACGCCGCAGCTGTTGCCAGTACCCCCATATTATTTGCCCACGGCACTATACCGGCAGCCGCTTGCTGAAAACGTCTACGCTGTTTTTTATCGGGGATAATGGCGAAGGCCGAGCTCAGCCCCGCCACATTAAAGGTTTTATTAGCCGCCATAATCGTAACGCTTTGCTCACCTATAGTCGGCAGACTGCCAGCGGGTATATGTTTTTCGTCGGGGTTGAGAATTAAGTCGCAGTGAATTTCATCGGAACACAGTGTGACATTATGCTTTAGGCAAATAGTTGCTATACGCTGCAATTCAGCCGCGGTTAATACTGAGCCACAGGGGTTCATGGGATTGCACAATAGCAACAAGCTACAATGTTGCTGCGCTGCCTGTCGTTCCAACTCATCAAAATCTAACACCCACCGGCCAGCTAGCGCCTGCGTTGTAACCGGGGCAAGCTCCCGCTGATGTAAGGCAGGGGCCAAGCGCAGGGGATTATAATTAGGCAGCTGCACCAGCACTTTGTCGCCGGGTTTTGAGTAGGCCAAGCAAGCGACATTGAATGCGCTCACCACACCAGGCAACCACACCAGCCAGTCGTCCTCTATAGACCAGCCGTGCTGACGTTGCAGCCAACTGCTTACTGCGGCATTGGCTGCAGGGTTAGCACCGGGCTTATGGTAACCATAAGCCGCTTGTGCCACCGCCTGCTGTAATACATCGACTATAGGCTGCGCGCATTTGAAATCGGAATCGGCCACCCACAGGGGCACTAGCGTATCGGGGTAGTGATTCCACTTCATCGCGCCGCTGCTTTTTCTATCGAACTGGCAGTCAAAATACTGGGCTATTAAGGCATCATTCATAGGGTTTAATTTATGTCCTATTGTTGTGCTAATGCTTTTGGCTTAATGCTTACAGCTTTTTCACTTTAAATTTACGGCCTTTAATTTTGCCATTGATTAAACGGCCCAAGGCTTTATCGGCCACGCTATTATCAACCGCGACATAGGCGGCATAATCTAATACATTGATTTTGCCTACTGCTTTACCGTCTATACCTGCCTCACCGGTTAACGCGCCCAAAATATCACCGGGGCGTACTTTTTGTTTGCGGCCACCGGCTATACACAAGGTGCTCATCGCAGCACTGAGGTCGGCCTGTTTATCTTCTACCTGCTCTATAGCATCAAAGGGGATTTTGCGTTGTTGAAATTCGCCTATGGCATCGAGCTTGTAACGTTCTGAGTCTACGCACAGGCTTATCGCCAAACCTTCTTTACCGGCGCGGCCGGTGCGGCCGACACGGTGCACATAAATAGCGGGGTCTCTAGGCAATTCTACGTTTATCACCATGGGCAGTTCATCGACATCCAAACCACGGGCGGCAACATCAGTGGCCACTAAAAAGCGACAGCTTTGTTGTTTGAATTGCACAAATACTTGATCTCTATCGCGCTGTTCCATATCGCCATGCAACGCCGCCGTACTCACACCTCTATCGTTGAGATATCGACATACATCGCGCACATATTGTTTGGTGTTACAAAACAATATGGCGGAGGCCGGCGCATAGTTGTTGAGGAGTTTATACACGGCCTCAAAACGCTGTGACTTGCCGCATAGGTAAAATTGCTGTTCGATAATTTCATCATCGTGATGGCTTTCTACACTCACCCGTTGTGGCTGATTTTGAAACTGCTTGCTTAGCTTTTCTATATCGTCGGGATAGGTGGCCGAAAACAATAGCGTTTGTCTATCACTAGGGGTTTGCGAGACTATGCCTTGTAAGTCATCCATAAAACCCATATCCAACATGCGATCGGCTTCGTCTAGCACTACGGTATTAACCCGTGAAAAATCCACCGTTTTTTTACGCAGGTGATCTTTAATACGCCCGGGGGTGCCGACGACGATATGCGCGCCATGCTCTAGCGAACCAATTTGCGGGCCTATCGATTGGCCGCCACATAAAGTGACCACTTTTATGTTTTGCTGATAGCGGGCAATTTTACGTATTTCATTGGCCACTTGCGTGCTTAGTTCACGGGTAGGGCAGAGTATTAAAGCCTGCACACCAAAATCACGGGGGTTAATTTTTAATAATAAGGGAATCGCAAAGGCAGCGGTTTTACCACTGCCGGTTTTGGCTTGCGCGATTAAGTCTTTACCGGCCAAGGCCAGCGGCAAGGCCGCTGCCTGTATATCACTCATGTAGTGATAGGCCATAGCCGTTAAGTTTTCTCGTAAGGCCTCCGGCAAATTGAGAGAAGAAAAACTTTGCGCGCCTTCAGTAGGATTAGTCAATTGTTTACACCAGAAATTTAGGCCATGGCCAGTACGTTTTTGACACAGTTATGTATGCCTTTGTAAGCCTCTAACACCGAACCTGCCAACATATAGGCCGGGGTAGTGACTAATTTGTTTTTGCTGTCGACTATGCTGTGCTCAACACCGCAGTCCACATGTTCGCCGCCCATGGCATTAATCGCGCCAGCCACTTCGGCATCATTACCTATGGTGCATTTAACACCGGCCCCAAAAATAGCGGCCGACAGGGTAGGCGTTATACACAGTAAGCCCACCGGTTTTTTAGCCGCGTGCATGGCTTGCGCTAAGCTAAGAAAATCGGCTTGTACGGTTAAGGACGTACCTTTTACCGCAAAATCTGATAAGTTTTTAGCG
This sequence comes from Dasania marina DSM 21967, assembly GCF_000373485.1. Classification (NCBI taxonomy): domain Bacteria; kingdom Pseudomonadati; phylum Pseudomonadota; class Gammaproteobacteria; order Cellvibrionales; family Spongiibacteraceae; genus Dasania; species Dasania marina. The sequence continues at coordinate 12,550 of NZ_KB891591.1, read as the reverse complement.
GCACCAAAGCCGCCAGGCACGATTAAGGCATCAAAATCATCGACCTTGGCCTCAGTCAAAGGCTGGACATTACCGCGAGTAATGCGCGCAGCCTCAACCAATACATTGCGCGTTTCGCCCTCGCTCACCTCACCGCTAAGATGATTCACAACATGCATTTGCGCCATATCGGGGGCAAAGCACTGATACGCGGCGCCTTCTTGCTCTAGGCTTAATAAGGTTAATACCGCTTCATTAATTTCGGCGCCATCATAAACGCCGCAACCGGCTAAGACTACTGCTACTTTTTTCATGCTGCTCCTACTAGAACTGTTGAGGTTAGAACTGTTTAGATTGCTGCTATTGATTGATTAGTGATTAACAACAGCCTGAGGCTGTGGTGGTGGACTGACAGCCACCTTTAGTTTGCGTGGCGGGTCGCTTAGTGGCGGCCGGCTGAGTAAAACAGCCTAGATTTTGCTCCTGCGCGGGAGTAATAGCTACAAAGTCATCGGCATGTGGCCCTAGCGCTATAAAATCGAAAGTGCGCTTGGATACCGCGATACGCTCACCTCTGGGGTAGCGATTGCCTAGGTCATCATACACTTCTTGGTAGGGGCCTTTATAGAGTACCGCCTGGCCGGCATCATACCGCTGTTCTTTGCTGGGTTTAACCGCCACCAAGGTAACCGAACGAAACTCTATGCCCGCAACAACCTGCCAAGGCTGCGCATCCCACTTATCGTAGGCGACGGCGACAAAGCCGGCATCGAGAAAGGCCTGTAAAAACTCTTGCTCTTGAAAAGCGCCAGAGATACAACCACTCCATAACTGTGGATCATCTTGTAGCACTGTAGGGACATACTCATCAGACACGATATCAGAAATGGCGACACGGCCACCGGGCGCTAACACTCTATAGATGCCTGCGATCATTTGCTGGCGATGCTGTTTATCGACCAAATTGAGTACGCAGTTGGATATCACCAAACTGACACTGTTATCGGCAATTAAGGGCTGCTGTTGGCATTGCTGTTGTTTATAAACCTCCAGCGACTGCAGGCCACTGGCATCATTAACCGGGTTGGCGTGCAGGTATTGGTTAAGCGCCGCTACGTCTAGAGCTAAATCTTGTATATAGCCTTTTTTAAAATCCACCCGCTGGCCGCCTATCTTACTGGCCATGTCATCTTGGTATTTACGCGCTAGGGCTAACATCTCATCGGTCATGTCCACGCCTATGACTTTGCCCTGTTCACCCACCAACTGGGCGGCCATATAGCAAATTTTACCGCCACCGGAACCTAGGTCTAAGACCACATCACCGGCTTGCACATAACGAGAGGGATCGCCGCAGCCATAATCCTTGTCGATAATTTCTTGCGGCAGTAGCTTTAATAAAGAGGCATCGTAATCAACCGGGCAGCACAGTGCTTCTTGACGCTGCTCGGCACCTTCGGCATAACGTTCACTCACACTTTGTTCAATTGACACAGCTTCTTCCTCTTTGCACCGATAGTGCCGTTTATGTAATCAGAACGTTCAACACCCGCATTCAGCAGTATAACAGTGGCCTTTGTTACCCGTTATCGTTTATCCTGCTCCGACCAAGTTTACGGCTTAATAATCAATAGTCATGTTAAATCAATGACTAACACTACCAGAATAATGCATCCCTGCTAAACTCGGTGAAAGAGACAATCCTCTCTATAGCCGCTATCACGGCAAACTAACACTAACCGAACTGCCGATGCTAAAAAATCTCGCCGATAATTTGAAAAACCCCATAGCCACTAAACTGCTGCTTATCTCCTTAAGCTGTGGTCTGATTGTGGCCGCCATTGGTATTAGCTTTCAGATATACCTTAATTACCGCAGCGACATTTCCGGTATTGAAAAGCGTATCGAGCAAATCCGTATCAGCACCCTACCCAGTATAGCCAAGAGCCTATGGAGCTTTGATGAGGAGCAACTCACGGTACAGGTAAAAGGCATCTTAGATGTAGAAGATGTTATTAACGTGGCCATTACCTGGAACGACTGGAACAACAGCGCCAAAACCCGCGAGCACAAACGCAGTGACTTATCCGACCAGGACTTTCAGCGCTTAGCGCAAAACGCCTATATCACCACCCACCCGCTGGTGTATCAAGATAGCGATACCGATACTCAGCAACTGGGCACTATAGAGATCACCACCTCTTTAACCGGGGTATACCAGCGCCTATGGCAACAAGCCTCCTTCACCGCCATGGTGCAAAGTCTGGGTATTATTGTGCTCACCACCATTATTTTATTAGCCATCAGGCGCTATCTTATTCGCCACCTTAATCAAATCACCCGTTACACCAGCACACTAAACTTGGATGAATTGGGCAATCCCCTAGTATTGAAAGATAAAAAAATACGCCACACGCCCGACGAAATCGATAATGTGGTCAACGCTATCAATCAAATGCGCAACACATTACTCAACGATATAACGCAGCGTCGACGTATTGAAAACGACTTGCTAATAGAAAAAGACGCCAAGCTACAATCACAGCGCGAAACGCAGGTTGCAGCCGCTGCCAGCCAGGCTAAAGGCCAGTTTTTGGCCACTATGAGCCACGAAATACGAACCCCCATGAACGGCGTCATCGGCATGGTGGAATTGCTACAAGACACTGACCTAACGGCAAGCCAAAAACACTATTTGGATATTATCTATAGATCCGGCCAAACCCTCATAGAGATTATTAACGACATCCTCGACTATTCAAAAATTGAAGCGGGCAAAATGACCCTGGAACAAACTAGCTTTAACCTTGAGGAGTTAGCCGAGGATTGCATACAATTGTTTGGCGCCACCGCCAGCAAAAATAACCTAGATTTAATTGGCAGCGTCAGCCCCACTACCCCTCTGCGCATTAAAGGCGACCCTACCCGACTACGGCAAATACTGATTAATTTATTAGGCAATGCTTTTAAGTTTACCCGTACCGGCCATGTCGCCCTAGAAATTCAACGTGAAAAGAACAGCCCTATAGATCATCCGCTGATTCGCTTTTCAGTAAAAGACACAGGGATAGGCATCAAGCCCGACATACTGCATCATTTGTTTGACTCCTTTAATCAAGCCGACAACTCTACCACCCGTAAATACGGCGGTACCGGGCTGGGCTTAGCCATATGCAAACAATTAACCGAGCTAATGGGCGGCACTATAGGTGTGGAAAGTACGGTTAATCAAGGCTCTACCTTTTGGTTTACCGCGCAATTCACCCTCTGCGATGATATTGCCGACTCACCCTCCCATGACATTGCTATCAGCACCGCGCTTACCGGCAAGCGCCTGTTGATTGTGGAAGACAATGAATATTTCTGCTCGGTTATGTATCACCATAGTTTAAGCTGGGGCATGAACACGCAAACTAGGCCTTACGGCGCTGGCGTAGTAGACCTACTTAGCGATGCTGCCGCCAAGGGCAAGCCCTTTGACTTTATTGCCCTAGATCTTATTCTGCCAGATATGAACGGCCTGGAGCTTGCCGCTCAAATACGGGCGGTGGATACACTAAAGAACACGCCGATATTTATTGTCACCGCCAGTGACGAAACCATTACTGAACAAAAACTGAAAGCGCTCGATATCTATAAAGTCATACGCAAGCCCATTACCCCCTCCACACTTAAACTCAGTTTGGCGCAGTGTCTGGGTAAAATACCCGCCGTGCACGACCACGACCGCTTTAACCGAAAACTAGCGCTAGTGGAAGGTGTTAGGGTACTGGCTGCCGAAGACAATAGTGTCAATCGCATAGTCATTAAAGGGCTACTAGGTAAATTTGGGATAGAACCGGTTTTTGTAGAAAACGGCAAACAAGCGGTAGACCTCATCTGCCAGCCAGAACAAGCCTTTGATATTGTATTTATGGATTGCGACATGCCTGTTATGGACGGCTTTGACGCCACCCGCCACATACGCCAGTTTGAAGAACTTCATCAACTAGAGCCCTGCCGCATAGTAGCGCTCACCGCTCACGCCTTGCAGGAACACCGCATTGCCGTCAGCAATGCCGGCATGGATGATTATTTAGCCAAACCGGTAAGCCTAGCCGACTTAGCTAGCGCCTTCCAGCGCGCTAAGTTGCTCAAACTCTAACCCAGCACGCGTAAACCAAACCCTATCGCCGCTAAGCTATCGCTCTCCTGCGCCAGCTCTGCGGCGGTAAGTGGCTTATTGGCTAGCCAACCATCGGGGAAGGTCAAGCGCAGGCCATCGTCACCCACCGGCTCCACCCCAAACTGCGGTAAAACCTCTACCGGGTCTAAGTGTTTAAGCAGCACCGTTAAACGCAAAATCACCGCCACGCAGCGCAGCCTACGCTTGCTATCGGCGGGCCAGTCCAGCTTGGCATATATGGCCGCAGGGAATTTACGCCTGTGGGCGCGCACCAGCAGCGCTAGCCCTTGTTGCTCGCCTCGGGAAAACCCCGCCAAATCCGCATGGCGTATTAAGTATTCGCCATGCTTATGAAAATGGCTGTGGGATACCGCTAAACCTATTTCATGTAAACGCGCAGCCCACACTAATAAGCGACGGTCGGGATGCGCCTGTAGCGCCCAGCCCGCCGCCACCTTATCAAACATATTCAGGGCAAACTCCTCTACGGCCTTGGCCCGACTGGTATCAACATCGTAGCGCCGCTCCAGCGCCTGCACGCTGTGCTCCCTAACATCGGCCTGCTCGCTGCGGCCCAGCTGGTCGTACAGCACGCCCTCGCGCAAGGCGCCATCGGACAGGCTCATACGTTGTATATTTAAGGCATCAAATAAAGCCATAGTAATGGCCAAGCCCGAGGCAAATACCTGCCGCCTATCTTCTTTTAAGCCCTGAAAAGACACCTCATCTAAATGCTCATAGGTGAGCAGCATTTCTAATAGTGGCACTAGATTTTCGTGATCTATGCCGCTTTTAGAAAAATCATACTGAATTAACACCTGCTCTATGGCCAGCAGGGTGCCTGATGCGCCTATGCACTTTTGCCAGCGCCCCAAGTATTGGCCGCGCACCTTAAGTAGTTCACGGTAGGCGGCGTTATAGGCCTCTTGAAAACCCTCACGGGTAATTTTACCCTCAGGGAAATACTGTAAATAAGAGACGCAGCCCATATGTAAGCTTTCGGTAAGCAGCGACTGAAAACGCTGCCCCAGTACCACTTCAGTGCTGCCCCCGCCTATATCAATGACCAGCCGTTGCTCAGCATCATCAGCCAAGCTATGAGCCACCCCTAAATACATCAGTCGCGCCTCTTCCCGGCCAGCAATGGTCTCTATAGAGCAACCTAAAATCGCCTCCGCCGGCGCGATAAAATCACGGGCATTTTTAGCCGCACGTACAGCATTGGTAGCCACGACCCTAAGCGACAACTGGGGCCAGGCCTCTAGGCGTTGCTGCAAACGCTGCAAACAGGCCAAGCCACGGACAATGGCATCCTCCGCCAACATGCCTGCCGACATACCTGCCGCCAGCTGCACCTTGTCACCTATGCGCGCTATAGGGCGCAACTCACCTTGATAATACTTGGCGATGACCATATGAAAGCTGTTGGAGCCTATATCTATGGCCGCGAATAAGGCACCATCTTCTGTATACTGTTTTTTCATAACCATAGATTCTAGATTACTTAGTCCATTATTACTGCTTCATAGCACACATAGTGCTACTTAATAGACCCTATTAATTGGGTTTCGATATACACAGCAACAATGCTAAGATGGGCTCCCTTTTTATTAGCCCTTTTTATTGTTAACCGATCTTTAATAAATGGAGATATCCATGAGCGACAACATTATCCACGTAACTGACGCCAGCTTTGAAGCCGACGTCCTAAATTCTGAGCTGCCCGTACTAGTAGATTTTTGGGCTGAGTGGTGTGGCCCCTGCAAAATGATCGCTCCTGTTTTAGAAGAAATTGCCGGCGACTATGCAGGCAAACTGAGAATTTGCAAAATCGATGTTGATGCCAACAAAGAAACCGCCCCCAAATTTGGCATACGCGGCATTCCCACGTTAATCATCTTTAAAAACGGCGCAGCCGAATCTACTAAAGTCGGCGCACTATCTAAAGCCCAGCTTACGGAATTTATAGACGCAGCGCTTTAAGCCGCATAGACCGTCAGCCCCATGCCCGCCTAAAACCATAAAAAGTGTAAATGGGGCTGGACGCTTTGCAATTTCAGTGTTAGATTAAAAAGTAGCTGCATGTCCTGTAGCTATTTCACCAATCTTATCTAAGAATCAGAATTATAACTCCAAAACACTCAGGTATGACGCGCCCGCGTCCATCATTTGACGTTTCTATTCCATTCACCGCAAATACAATCTTATGAATTTAACCGACTTAAAAACCAAACCTACCCAAGAACTATTAGACATTGCCAAAGAAATTGGCTTAGACAGCATCGCCCGCTCTCGCAAACAAGACATCATCTTCTCTATTTTAAAACGTCACGCCAAAAGCGGTGAAGATATCTACGGCGATGGTGTATTAGAGATACTACAAGATGGCTTTGGTTTCTTGCGCTCAGCCGACTGCTCTTACTTAGCGGGGCCCGACGATATTTATGTCTCCCCCAGCCAGATACGCCGCTTTAACTTACGCACCGGCGACACCATCTCTGGCAAGATACGCCCCCCCAAAGACGGCGAACGCTATTTTGCCCTACTCAAAGTTAACGACGTTAACTACACCGAGCCAGGCAAATCGAAAAATAAAGTCTTATTTGAAAACCTTACCCCCCTATTCCCCAATGAGCGCATGCACCTTGAAGCAGGTAATGGCTCTACCGAAGATTTAACCGGTCGCATCATCGACTTAACCGCCCCCATAGGTAAAGGTGCGCGCGGCTTAATCGTAGCACCACCGAAAGCCGGTAAAACCATCATGATGCAAAATATTGCGCAAAGCATAGTGCGCAATAATCCCGAATGTTATGTCATCGTGTTACTTATTGATGAGCGCCCAGAAGAAGTTACCGATATGCAGCGCTCCGTACTGCAAGCCGAAGTGGTCGCCTCAACCTTTGATGAGCCGCCTACACGCCACGTGCAAGTGGCCGAAATGGTTATAGAAAAAGCCAAACGTTTGGTTGAGCACAAAAAAGACGTGGTCATATTATTAGATTCTATTACTCGTCTAGCGCGCGCCTACAACACTATTATCCCTTCATCGGGCAAAGTGTTAACCGGTGGTGTAGACGCCCACGCCCTAGAGCGCCCCAAGCGTTTCTTTGGTGCGGCTCGTAATATTGAAGAAGGCGGCAGCCTTACTATTATCGCCACCGCGCTAGTCGATACTGGCTCTAAAATGGATGAAGTTATCTACGAAGAGTTTAAGGGTACCGGTAATATGGAGCTGCACTTAGATCGCAAGATTGCTGAAAAACGAGTATACCCTGCTATTAATATTCGCCGCTCCGGCACCCGCCGCGAAGAGTTATTAACCGGTGAAGAAGAGCTACAACGCATGTGGATACTGCGTAAGCTTTTACACGGCATGGAAGATACCGCAGCGGTTGAATTCTTGTTAGATAGGCTTAAAAACTCTAAGACTAACGACGAATTCTTCCTGTCGATGAAAAGAAAATAGCAATCAGTCCCTAGTCTCTAGTTCCTAGTCGCCAGTGTTAGCATTCACGCCTAGCGACTAGAGACTCTCAACTAGAGACCCCCCGTTAATGAAATATAAAGATCTTCGCGACTTTATAAACTCGCTAGAGCAACAAGGCGAGTTAGTTCGCATCAGCGAACCTGTAGACCCCCACTTAGAAATGACCGAAATTTGCGACCGCGTATTGCGCAAAGGTGGCCCGGCCATTTTATTTGAAAACCCCATAGGTTTTAATACACCGGTATTAGCCAATTTATTTGGCACCGAGCATCGTGTCGCCTTAGGGATGGGTCAAGAAAATATTAGCAAACTGCGGGAAGTGGGTGAACTGCTAGCCTATTTACGCCAACCCGACCCCCCCAAAGGCTTAAAAGACGCCTGGCAAAAAATGCCTGTGTTAAAGCAGGTGCTAAACATGGCACCTAAAGAATTAAGCAATGCCCCCTGCCAGTTTCACGTTAAAGAAGGCGAGGCCGTAGACTTAGGCCAACTGCCTATACAAACCTGCTGGCCCGGCGATGCCGGCCCGTTAATTACCTGGCCCTTAGTCATCACCCGTGGCCCCGAGAAAGAACGGCAGAACCTAGGCATTTATCGCATGCAGGTCATCGCCAAAAATAAACTCATTATGCGCTGGTTATCCCATCGTGGCGGCGCTTTAGACTTCCAAGAATTTAAAGCGAAAAATCCCGGTAAAAACTATCCGGTTTCTGTCGCCTTAGGAGCCGACCCCGCCACGATTTTAGGCGCGGTCACCCCCGTGCCCGACAGTTTGAGCGAGTATGCCTTTGCCGGTTTATTACGCGGCAGCAAAACCGAAGTGGTTAAATCCATTAGCAATGACCTACAGGTGCCCGCCAGCGCTGAATTTATTTTAGAGGGTTATATCGCTCCCGGTGAAATGGCCGAGGAAGGCCCCTTTGGTGACCACACGGGTTACTACAATGAAGTGGATAGCTTTCCGGTAATGACGGTTACCCATATCACTCATCGCGAAGATCCCATTTACCACAGCACCTACACCGGCCGGCCACCCGACGAGCCCGCCATTTTAGGCTTAGCGCTGAACGAAGTCTTTATACCGATATTACAAAAACAATTTCCAGAAATTGTCGATTTCTATCTGCCCCCCGAGGGCTGCTCCTATCGCCTGGCGGTAGTCACTATGAAAAAGCAATACGCCGGTCACGCTAAGCGAGTGATGATGGGGGTGTGGTCTTTTCTACGGCAGTTTATGTACACCAAGTTTGTTATCGTCACCGACGACGACATTAACGCCCGCGACTGGAATGATGTTATTTGGGCTATGACCACACGTATGGATCCCAAACGCGACTGCATGTTTATAGAAGACTCGCCCATAGACTATTTAGATTTTGCCTCACCGGTTTCAGGCCTAGGCTCAAAAATTGGTATGGATGCAACCAACAAATGGCCGGGGGAAACCACTCGTGAATGGGGCACACCCATAGCCATGAGCGACGAAGTAAAACAACGCGTAGACGAACTTTGGGAGACTCTAGGTCTCTAATTTATAGTCATTAGTCTCTAGCGCACTGAATTTTTTCTAGCGACTAGAGACTACCCACTAGCGACTCATTACTATGCTACTGCTACCGCCATTATCCCTATACATACACATCCCCTGGTGCGTGCGTAAATGCCCTTACTGTGATTTTAACTCGCACACCTCTGAGCAAGCTTTACCCGAAGCGGAATACGTCGACGCCCTGCTGGCAGATTTGGATTTTCAATTAGCTGCCGTGCAAGGCCGCGAGCTGTATTCTATTTTTATAGGCGGCGGCACACCTAGTTTATTTTCAGCCCAAGCCATTAATCGCATACTCGAGGGTGTCGCACAACGTATCCCCTTTGCCAAAGATATAGAAATCACCTTAGAGGCCAACCCAGGCACCTTTGAACAAGAAAAGTTTCAAGGTTATAGAGCCGCAGGGGTTAACCGCTTATCTATAGGTGTGCAAAGTTTTAATGATCAGCATTTAAAAAACCTGGGGCGCATACACGGTGGCGATGAAGCTTTATTGGCTGCCGGTAAAGCACAGGCTGCCGGCTTTGATAATTTTAATATTGATTTAATGCACGGCCTTAGCCAGCAAAGCCCCGAGCAGGCACTGGCCGATTTGCAACAGGCCATAGACTTAGGTGCTGTCCATATTTCTTGGTATCAGCTCACCATAGAACCCAACACCGCCTTTTATAAGTCGCCACCTATCATCCCCAATGATGATCAGCTAGCCGATATACAGCAAGCCGGTGAAGCGCTATTAGCACAACACGGCTTTCAACATTATGAAGTCTCTGCCTTTAGCCGAAATAATAAAAGCTCTAAGCACAACAGCAATTATTGGCAGTTTGGCGACTACCTAGGCATAGGCGCAGGCGCGCACGGTAAAATCACCGACCTCAAACAACAACAAATTAAACGCCAGTGGCAAACCCGCAGCCCCGCCGATTATTTAAACAAGCAGCAGGATTATTCAGCCGGCTCACGCCTACTCAGTCACGAAGAGCTGCCATTAGAATTTATTATGAACGCCTTGCGCCTACATCAGGGCTTTACTATAGAACTGTTTCAACAACACACAGGCTTGGACTATACCTGCCTAGAAAACACTATAACCGCACTACAGCACAGACAACTTCTACAGCGCGATAATGACCGTATTAGCACCACCGAACTAGGCCGCCGTTTTTTAAACGATGTGCTCGCCGCTTTTTAATGGTGCAATGGGTATAGCCCAATCTCTGAGCTATGCTAAAATAGCTCTTTTTTTTTTGCTCACCATCTTGAGGCCAACTATGCCGAAATATCGTTCTAAAACCTCCACCAGTGGCCGTAATATGGCTGGCGCCCGCGCGTTATGGCGCGCTACCGGCATGAAAGATGACGATTTTCAGAAGCCTATTATTGCTATTGCCAATTCGTTTACCCAATTTGTACCCGGCCATGTACATCTAAAAGATATGGGGCAGTTAGTCGCCCGTGAAGTCGAAAAGGCCGGTGGTGTCGCCAAAGAATTTAATACCATAGCGGTGGATGATGGTATCGCCATGGGCCACGATGGCATGCTATACAGCCTGCCGTCGCGCGATCTGATTGCCGATAGCGTTGAATACATGGTTAACGCCCACTGCGCCGACGCCCTAGTGTGTATTTCTAACTGCGACAAAATCACCCCGGGAATGATGATGGCTGCCATGCGCCTTAACATCCCCGTGGTATTTGTTACCGGCGGGCCTATGGAAGCGGGTAAAACCAAATTAGCCGACCAGAAACTGGACCTAGTTGACGCCATGGTCATTGCCGTTGATGACAGCGCCAGCGATGAGAAAGTTGACGAATACGAGCGCAGCGCCTGCCCTACCTGCGGTTCTTGCTCAGGCATGTTTACCGCCAACTCCATGAACTGTTTGGCTGAGGCTTTAGGCTTGGCACTACCGGGTAACGGTACCGTGGTAGCAACCCACTCCGACCGCGAGCAATTATTTAAGCGCGCCGGCCACTTAATTGTCGAGATTTCTAAGCGCTATTATGAACAAGACGATGAAAGTGTGTTGCCCCGTAATATTGGCAATTTTAAAGCGTTTGAAAACTGCATAACCCTTGATATTTGCATGGGTGGCTCAACCAACACCATCTTACATTTACTCGCTATCGCCCAAGAAGCTGAAATTGATTTCACTCTGGAGGATATAGACCGACTCTCTAAAACCGTTCCTCAACTATGTAAGGTTGCCCCTAACACCCCTGAATACCACGTTGAAGACGTCCATCGTGCCGGCGGCATTATGGCTATTTTAGGTGAGCTGGACCGCGCAGGGGTACTGCATACCGAGTTACCCACCGTGCACAGCGCCACCATGGCTGAGGCTTTGGATACCTGGGATATTATGCGCAACCCTAGCGAAGCCGTGCGCACGTTTTTTAAAGCCGGCCCTGCAGGCATACCTACCCAAACCGCTTTCAGCCAATCCACCCGCTGGCCCAGCTTAGATACCGACCGTATCTCGGGATGTATACGCTCCATAGAACACGCCTTTAGCCTAGAAGGTGGCCTAGCGGTGCTAAAAGGCAATATTGCCTTAGACGGCTGCGTAGTGAAAACTGCTGGTGTTGATGACTCTATCTTAGTATTTGAAGGCAGTGCTCACGTCACCGAATCACAAGATGAAGCGGTGCAAAACATACTCGACGATAAAGTTAAAGCCGGCGATATTGTTATTGTGCGCTATGAAGGCCCCAAGGGCGGCCCGGGCATGCAAGAGATGCTCTACCCCACTTCTTATATCAAATCAAAAGGCCTGGGCAAGGCCTGTGCCTTATTAACCGATGGCCGTTTTTCTGGCGGTACCTCTGGTCTTTCTATAGGTCACGTTTCCCCAGAAGCTGCCTCAGGCGGAGCCATAGGATTAGTGCGCAACGGCGATAAGATCCTCATCGACATACCCAACCGCAGCATCAATGTACTGCTCAGCGACGAAGAATTAGCCGCACGCAGGGTCGAGCAAGATGCCTTAGGCTGGAAGCCCGTCAAAGAGCGCCCACGCAAAGTAAGCACTGCACTGAAAGCCTATGCATTACTGGCCACCAGTGCGGATAAAGGGGCGGTTAGGGATGTATCGATGCTTAAGTGAGCCTGCCATGGCAGGCAGCTGTATGATGTGACCCCAAAAAAACGGACACCTTTCAAATGAAGTAATTGAGAGGTGTTTATGCAATACAAACCCAATAAACGATACACGGAGGCTTTTCGGCTCGAAGCCGTCCGGCGTTCTATTGAAACCCCTGGTACGCTGGCTCAGCTTGCGGTTGATCTAGACATTAACATCGGTCTACTGCATCGTTGGCGTAGAATTTATCTATCTGACAATAACATGCTGGTAGCCTCCTTGAA
>NZ_KB891590.1 GCF_000373485.1 Dasania marina DSM 21967 | reverse complement strand
TGTGGTTTCAATTGGTCATTGCAACGCTATTCTTTAATTAAGGAGAGCGTCGCTATGAAACGAAGAAAACGAATATATTATACCGCCGAGCAGAGAGAGTTAATGTGGGATCGCTACCAACAAGGTGACTCACTAGCCGATATAGCTCGGCTATTTGATAGGTATCACTCATCAATTGAGCACATCATCGCTGAAACCGGTGGCATACGACCTCCAGTCCGAAAAAGGTCGAGCCGTTGTTTGTCGTTATCCGAGCGAGAGGAAATATCCAGAGGCATAGCGACTGATGAATCAATTAGAGAGATAGCGAGTGGGCTTTGTCGCGCTCCGTCTACAATTAGTCGTGAAATTAATCGTAACGGAGGATACGACCTCTATCGGGCTAGCCGAGCAGATAAAGTCGCATGGGAGAGAGCCAAGCGGCCAAAGCGATGTAAGCTGCTATGTAATCAATCGCTTAGTATGATCGTCGCTCGAAAACTTAAAGCTGGATGGTCTCCTCAACAAATATCAGGTTGGTTGAAGAGAGAATATTCGGCAGGTGAGAACTTTTACGTGTCACACGAAACTATTTATAAAACGCTTTATATACAAGCGCGAGGAGCCTTAAAAAAAGAGCTTATTCAGTGCCTGCGATCACAACGTGTTAAGCGTAGATCAAAGTATTCTAGTCTTAAAGGCGTAGGGCGGGGAAAGATCGTAGATGCCATTACCATTAGTGAGAGACCCGCATCCGTTGAAGATAGAGCGGTACCTGGTCACTGGGAGGGCGATTTAATTGCAGGTACCCACAACAGCTATATAGCGACGCTAGTTGAGCGGCATTCGCGATACGTCATGCTCGTGAAAGTAGCAGACAGAAAGACAGCCACTGTAGTTACAGCGTTAATCAAACAATCAAAAAAGTTACCCAACGAACTCTATAAATCTCTGACATGGGATCGCGGTAGTGAGCTGTCCGCTCACAAGAGATTTACGCTAGCGACAGATATTAAGGTCTACTTTTGTGACCCTCAGTCACCGTGGCAGCGAGGCTCTAATGAAAATACTAACCGGTTATTGCGGCAGTATCTTCCAAAAGGAACAAACCTGTCTGATCACTCCCAAGCAAAGTTAAATGGGATAGCTCGACGACTCAACGAAAGGCCGAGAAAAACATTGGAATACGAAACACCTGCTGCTAGATTTAATACTTGTGTTGCAGCGACCGCTTGAGATCACCGTCAATAACCGCCCATAGGAATAAAATGAACCTACATAAAAAAAGGGCCTTAAGGCCCTTTTTCTTACATCTATATTGAATAGTTAGCTTTCAACGTAAACGTTATTAGTAGGCCTATTCCTTACAACCTCAACACGCATCGCCGGTAAGTTCACTTAACCTAGCGGCCACCTCAGGCGCGGCGCGGCAGCGAAAAAATGCACCCTCGGTATCGGCGCGCTCTTCAAGCACTTCGCAAGAGGCGTAAATATCGCCGCGTAACTCTTGTGCCGACCACGGTAAAAATATCTCGGTTTCTATCAAATCTTTTTGGAAAAATTCCACAATAGCTTGGTGTAATTCCGCTATGTCGTCCTTACTGCGCGCGCTAATAACGATGCAGCCGGGGTACTTTTCTTGCAGCGCAGCACTGCGCTCTGCCTGTGCGTCGGCATCGTCTAGGTAATCAATTTTATTGAACACCCGTATACGCGGCACGCTATCGGCACCAATCTCGGCTAATACCTTATCGGTTACTGCTAGCTGCATTTCAAAGCCGGGGTCGCCAGCGTCTATAACGTGCAGCAGCAGCGATGCGCTAAGGGCTTCGTCCAGCGTTGACTTAAATGAGGCAACCAGGCCATGGGGTAAGTTTTTGATAAAACCCACGGTGTCACTCACCAATACCTGCGGTACGCTCTCGGGGTGTAAGCTGCGCACCTTGGTGTCCAACGTGGCAAATAACTTGTTGGCCACTAGCGCTTTGCTATCCGTTAAGGCGCGCATTAGGGTGGATTTACCTGCATTGGTATAACCGACTAGCGCCACTTGCGCTAAGCCCGTTTTGCCCAAGCGTCGCGAGCGTTGGGTATCGCGCCTCGCTTCCATGGCATCAATTTCTTTTTGCAGCTCGGCAATACGATCACGAACTTTTTGGCTGTCGGTTTGGCTGCGGGATTGGCCGGTGCCGCGCCCACCTGTGCCGCTACGCTGCCGCCCAAGCGGCCCGGCGCGTTTGGCTGCCTCACGTAGGCGCGGCGCCATATAGCTCAGCCGAGCAATCTCAACCTGCACCCGCGCGGCGTGTGAGCTGGCATTGCGATGAAAAATTTCCAGTATCACCACCGTGCGGTCCATAACCTCGCAGCCCAGCTCATTTTCTAGGTTCAGTGATTGCGATGGCGATATTTCGTGGTCGACTAAAACAAACTCAATAGGGCCGTTAGCAGCCTGTGGGTTATCGCGTGCCAATTTATCTACGTCAGCTTGATCACTCTCTAAAAACTGCCGTATTTCCTCGCGCTTGCCTACACCAAAATACGCCGTTGAGTCGAAAGATGAGCGCTTTTGGGTAAACTGGCCCACTACCTCCATCCCTAGCGTTTTGGCAAGCTCCGCCAACTCGGTTAATGACGATTCGAATTCAACATCGCTGACGTTGTCCAATTGCACGGCAACGATCAGTGCGCGCTGAGCGCGTGGTTTTTCAGGGTTTAACATAGAGGATTAACCATAGGCTGACTTCTCATAAGAAAAGGCTCTCAAAGTAGGGGGCGTAGGCTTTGGAAATGACTACACGCGTAGTGCAGTGTACACCCAATCATGGGCGGGAACCTGAGTATCGGTGTAATAGCTCTTACTTCAAAAACTTAGTGGCTGTTATGGCTTTAGGGCTGTCGGGCTAAATGGCCGTTACGGCCTACATCCTGTGCATGGTGATTGTTAATGGTGCAGTGGTAGTGGCTGCAAGCTTATTGAGCCATGGAGAGCCTTAATCATGGGGTGATCCAATGGCGACAATATTCTATACCTGAGCCAGCAGGGCAGTTAGCTGAGGGTTACAAGGGGTGGCAGTTGATTAAATACAATGAAGATGCAGGCTCTATGCACAATGGCTCGCAATTGCAGTTTGCACTCTGTTGGCGAGGAAGGCGGGGTAGGAGGTTGGTTTTAAGTTGAGTGTTAGAGAGTACTTATTATTTTTTAATAAGCGTACCTAGGTCTGTTTTTTAGGTTTAATTTTTCAAATGTATTATGCAAAAAAAACCTCGGAAATTTCCGAGGTTTTACTAATTTTATTTAACTTATCTTATGAAGCTTTCTTTTTTCTTGAAAAACCAAGCCCCGCCAAACCAAGTGCGAGTAGAGCGATTGAACCAGGCTCTGGAACTGGGTTGGTGTGGGTGCCTGTATCTACATCGAAAGCGTCATAGGTGACCGCAGCTTGCGAAAAGTTATAGAAGCCGATAGCGCCGTTATTAAACGCGCCTGTAATGCTAATTTCCAATGCACCATCGACATAAACATCTAAGTTGGCGGGGCCAAAGTCAAAAGTGAATTCATAATCAGTTCCTGCTACCCAGCCGGTATCAGACAGGTTAGTCGCTCTAGCCAACTCGGTTACTGCCCCTCCGGTATGGCCTGCGTCATCCCAATGCCCCCAGAATTCATCAGCGGTAGGCACGCCTGTTACGCGTGAAACCGCCAAGCCTCGCTCTGCTGTTGAGCCTGGTGACGTTGAAGGTGAGCCGAAATTGTAATATTGGTCGTTCTTTTTCCAATCAATTAATAAATAGTCAGCGAATGCATTAGTAGAGTCGCCAGCGTTAAAGCCCAATACAAAACCAATGTAATCGTCATCACCGCCGGATACGTTTATAGAGCCAGTTACATCTGTGCCATGGGCATTGAAGTCGCTATAAAATATAGTTGGCTGGCCATTCACAGACTGATAAACCGATTCGCCGCCACTGCCGTTTACCGCCCAGCTGCCTGAGCCAAAGCCAGACACTGCATCATAAGATTCAGCCGTCCAGTCGTTCAAATTAATAGGCGCTGTTTGCCCTGTTATTGGAGCTAGCACCAGAGCGGCAAGCGCCCCCATTACATAAGTTTTTAACATTGAAGATCTCCGTTGTGTATTAAAAATCATACCTGTACCTGTAATCTTTTACCTGCAATCAAATAGCAATTATTAGGCCGTATTTTTTATTTTATTATTATTCAATGAGATAGAGGAAATCCTTAATAAAAGAAACAAAAAAGTGTAAGTTTTACCGACATGGTTTTTTACGGAAACAGCGAGCCTAGACGCTATGTGGCCATCCTAGTAGGCATAAACAGGCCATAACCCTCTCTCATTGAAATGCTGCAGTTCATTGTGAGCGAAGAAGGCTTAGCCGATGTTAAGGCGCAGATATATGACATCAACAGCGCTGAGCTTGCTGACGATTATTATTTTATTAGCTGCACTGTAGCCCTAATGTTTCTCAACTCCGCTGGTGTTGATACGGTTATCGTCGATATGCAAGCGCATACCCTGCCAGGCGGTTATCACTTGATAGTGTGCGCCATGAGCGCCGAACAATACCCATGCCCCGTGCCATTACCCTTTACGCTAACAGCAGGGCAGTTGCCTGTTACTTACAAGGGATGGGAGTTGGTTAAATACAATGAAGATGCAGGCGTTATGCACAATGGCGCGCAATTGCAGTTTGCGACTCTGTTGGCGAGGAAGCTAGGAAAATAAAGACTCAATAATCGGGCAAGAAGGTGCAGTATTTCCTTCGCATTGTTTAACCAAATCCTTCAGCGTTTTCTCCATTTTTTTTAAATCCTTTATTTTATTGTGTACGTCGGATAAGTGGGCAGTCGTTGCTTGTTGCACTTGTTGGCAGCTTTTCTCGCCAATACTCGCCAGGCTAAGTAGGCCCTCTATCTCATTGATGGTAAACCCAAGTTCACGACAGCGACGAATAAACTTTAGCTGCCCAACATGCTCTGCCGAGTACATTCTATGGCCTCCTGCGCTTCTTGCGGGGGCCTTCAGTAATCCGCACTTTTCATAGTAGCGAATAGTCTCAGCTTTGACGGCAGTTAGCTTGGCTAGCTCGCCTCTGGAGTATGTAGTGCGTGATGTGGTCATAAAGGCCTTGATCCTGTAGTTACTACAGGTTTTATAGTCGCATTGTGTTGCTTATGTCAATAGTTGCACATGTCAATAATAGGAGGGCGTAATGTCTAGAGTTGTAAGTTCTATAGATAAGGTTGGTGTTGGCGGGGTGATTGTCGCCGCTTTTAGTTGCACAGCGTGCTTCCCCGCTTTAGGGGCATTGGCTGCCACGCTTGGGCTTGGCTTTCTTAGCCCGTTAGAGGGGCTTGCTATCAATATATTACTACCGCTTTTTGCCATTATAGCGCTAGTGGTGAACAGCTACGGTTGGTATAAACATCGTAATAAATGGCGTGGTTTATTGTCTGTACTTGGGCCAATAGCCGTACTGGCAACCCTCTATCCACTGTGGCATTACGGCTGGAGCACTTACTTATTCTATACAGCCTTATTATTAATGATGGCAGTATCAGTCGCAGATTTGATATGGCCAATAAATAAAACTTGTGCTATTGCCGAGGTAAAAAAATGAAAAAAGTCATTCCCAACTCTTTAATCACTTGCCCTAATTGTGGCCACCAAAATCTGGAGGTGATGCCTACGGATGCCTGCCAGTGGTTTTATGAATGCGAAGCCTGTCATGAGGTACTTAAACCAAAGCCGGGTGACTGCTGCGTTTATTGCTCCTATGGTAGCGTAAAGTGCCCTCCCATACAGGATGGCAGCTCTTGTTGTGGGTAAACGCCTATCGCCTATTGGCCCTAAGGAGGTATAGGTGAGCGTGTTGGCTGTTTACTTAATAGCAGTTGTTGGGAATAGGGTAAAAATACAGGGGTAGTTTCTGCTCTGATATCAATGTTATTAGGTATGGGCTGCTCCAAGGGGCGCAGTGCCATGAACATGCACCTGAACCTGAACCAGCATGGCTAATGGGTGATCTCGTTTTTACTCAGTAATTACCGCTTTTTCATAATGGTGCGAATGACCTGTATGTTGTTGTACTAGTTATTGTGCCTGTTATTGTACTTATTATTGTACTATGGGCTTATTAATTAATTGATAGTGATGAGGTGTGTCATGTTAAAAAGAGTAGCAATAGCTTTATTGGTAATAACCCCTAGTGCCTATGCAGAAGATGAATCGCTATGGGACAAAACCAAAGTAGCCAGTGAAAGCGCCTGGGATGACACCAAAGAAATAAGCGGTGAAGCCCTAGAGAAAACCAAAGAGGGTAGCGAGAAGGTCTGGGATAAAACCAAAGATACCAGCGGTAAAGTTTGGGATGGCACCAAAGAAGTTAGCGGTGAAGCCCTAGATAAAACGAAAGAGGGCAGCGAGAAAGTCTGGAACAAAACCAAAGATGGCAGCCAAGAGGCCTGGGATAAAACCAAGGATACTAGCGGTAAAGTTTGGGATAAAACCAAAGACACTAGCAGTGAAGTTGCTGAAGATGTGAAAGAGGGCAGTACTGGTATTTGGGCTGATATAAAAGCTTGGTGGAAGGATCTTTAATTTTTCAGGGTAAGGTTTACGAAAACTAACACTGACCCCAATAGCCTTGCCTAGTATCAGGAGCGGTTATGACAGGGGCGCGACAATCAAAGTCATTAGGTGTTAGTCGGTGGGGCGAACATTGACATTTCTGTGATGACCTATATATTAGTTCACATGATTTATTTTGTTGTTCGGTGATGGGGTTGGTAAGGCTATATGTTTAACGCTATTTTTGGCAGCAAGTCAGCAGAAAGAGTGCTGGTTTATATCAATACTAGAGGTGGTGGCTATGGTAGGGAGATAGCTGCTTTCTATGGCGGTAGCCTAACGTCTATACAGCGGCAGCTAGACAAGTTAGAAAATGCGAATGTGCTATATGCCGAGCAGCAAGGAAAAACAAGAGTTTATCGCCTTAACCCCAAATATGCTTTATACCCTCAATTACAGCAGCTCTTAGATAAGGCCGTTGAGTTCTACCCGCCTGCAATAAGGGATGAGTTGCTAATGAATCGCCGTCGACCGCGCCGAACAGGAAAACCCATACAAAGTGTTTGATATTGCCAAAATGACAACGGCGGAGCTATGTGCTTTTGTTTCAAGCCATCTCTTGGCGGACGATATCGCCGTGGTCTTAGTGGGCGGAGCCTGCGTCACTATCTATAGCGATAATAAGTATCAAACTACGGATCTGGATTTTGTGCAACGCTATGATGTAAAGAGAAGAAATCTGGCGGCGTCACTCGCGAAGATAGGGTTTTCGGAGAAAAATAGATATTTTAAACACCCGGATACAGCGTTTTTTTTGGAGTTCCCCTCCGGGCCAATTTCTGTAGGAAACGAGCCCGTGCACGAGTTTGCACAACTAGAAACAGAGTTTGGGAACCTAGTTTTGCTAACCGCTACAGATATTTGTAAAGATAGGTTAGCCGTTCTTTATCGCTTCTGGCGTTGACCTTCGTTCAATACGTGTTTTTCGTATGTTTCGGCTTGTTAGGATTTTTAAGCTTGCTCGTTATAGTAGGGCGATAATGCGGTTACATAGAGCGTTCGTTCTTATTAAGGAAGAGTTAGTTGTATTTTTCTTTTTAACCCTAGCGCTAATATTTCTAGCTGGAGTTGGTATCTACTATTTTGAAAATCCAGTCCAGCCAGAGGTGTTTAGCTCTGTCTTCCATAGTCTGTGGTGGGGAGTGACGACTCTGACAACTGTTGGTTATGGAGATGTATATCCTGTGACCGCTGGCGGAAAGGTGTTCACTTTCTTTATTTTGATTATAGGTCTTGGCGTAGTTTCAATACCGGCTGGGCTAGTGGCTTCGGCTTTTTCAAAGGCTCGTGACTTAGAAGAATAGTGCTGTTAATCGTTACAAGTGGCAACATGAAAAACGGGCCATAAGGCCCGTTTGATTACAGTTTATAAATAGCTTTCAGAGACTGTAACTAAATCTGTGTAACTTTATTCCAGGGTGGGGGTCTGTTTTGAGTTTGTGTGAGTTGGCGCATGGTGACTCCTCCGTATTAGGTGGCACACATGGTATTGTGGTCTTATTAGGGAGATGTCGCAAAGCGCCCCATAGCGGGCGTTCATCTATTCCGTTTAATACGAGGGTAGATTGAGGTGGTATAGCAGAAATTGACCCATTAAAGGCGTTAAAATTATTGCCGTATTTCTGGAGTCAGGAATTTCATATCGTAAAAGGTTTTTCACCTATACCTTTATCAACTTTATATCCAAGTTAACTAAAGCAACAAGGTTATAATAATAAATTGGTCTTTGACATGACTTTCAAAGAAGAGCAGCATTTTCGGCCTTAATGTAATATTAACCTGGAAGTTTAGGGGCGGTAGTTATCGTAAATATGTCATGCAGTGCTTATCATTAATGCTGCTCGTGCTTATCATAGCCCTGACCTCCTAAGAAAAACTTCCTCTTTATTATGCCTATAAAATAAATTTTTGGTGACGTGTCATGGAAGTAGTGCGTTCAAACTTTAGCCGTAAGAAAATCCTTTGTATCACTCCAGCCAACTATTTAATTAATGCCTGTACTAACCATACATATTAATACGCCCTGAAATTCTTAGTCGGAAGTCATTAATTTTTATTTAATTTCATGAATGAGGTGCCACTATGACAACGCCACAGGGTTAATGAGCTTGTACATAGTGGTTAACAAAGGCGGTCAAAGCGACGCAAAAAATATGCGTTTTCTATGAGTGCTACGTAGTCGAGTGGTTAAACCCGAAACCATTCAGTCAACAAAGGGAATGACAATAAAGGAATGTACGAAATGACTGATATTACTCTTACCCAGGCACAGCGTGAAGCCGTAAAAAATGATATGGACAATCAAATCGAGATGTTAACAGATGAGGAAGTTGAAATTCTAGCTTCCAAGTTAAATGATAAAATAGACATTCCATTTATTAAAGAAGGAACCGAGCAGACTATTTTTGTAAAGACTGTGAAAAAAGCCGACCGGCTATTATATCAAAGCTTACCAAATGAGATTTATGGATTGGTAAAAAACATAAGTGATGGAATATCTGACTCGGACGCTGAAGAGTTAGTATCTGTACTTGGAACAAGATTGAATAATAAATTCGACATTCCGTACGTCCCTGAATGGATCGAACAGAAGATTTTTGAAACGCTAATTGGCTTGATAGTTTCTGCTATGCGCAAAAATTACAGTATATTAGAACTTCCAGCGTAACAACACCAGTCAGCAGGACGTGGAAAATCTGCGGCTCTGCTGGCTGCATTAGATGCCATCACCACCGAAAAAAGGAAAGACAATTGAAAAAAATTTATAATCTATATATTCCTTGTATTTATTTTGAGTTCATGTGCTTCTATCAAGACAAATACTAATGTTGGAATCATCAGCACAAGTGACTCGCTGATTAAACTTAGTCTAAAAACTGCCAGTTATAGAAACGATAACGAGCTTATAAAATATGGATTAGTGGGGTCAGATGAAACTTTAACGCTCTAACGTTTGATGGGGAAATTATTTTAAGCATAATTTCCCCAAGCCCTAGCCTGAATTCAGTGGATTTTTTGTTTTTTCCGACCGTCCGCTTCACGCACAAAGCAGAATGTACGATTTGATCAGAACTTAATGCATTCAAATGTCGGATTACGTCTGAGTTACTACAGCTAATAGCACCGGAAAAGTCCCTAGTGCTATTAACCCACTTAATTAAGTTAACCAACTTCATTAAATCGTTAACCCACTTAATTCCACGACCCCAAAAAAACTTACCCCTCACGCCAACTATCAATACTAGGGCAAGAACAAATCAAGTTCTTGTCACCATGCACGTTATCGATACGCGCAACTGGTGGCCAGTATTTAGTAAACTCCATGCCGTCTATAGGGTAGGCGGCGAGTTTGCGGCTGTAACTGTGTGGCCATTCATCGTTAGCCAGTTCGGCGGCGGTGTGGGGCGCGTTGACTACGGGGTTGCTTTCTAGGGTAAGTTCACCGTTTTCTACCATGGCGATTTCTTTGCGTATGCTAATCATGGCGTCGATAAATCTATCTAGCTCTTCCTTGGGCTCCGATTCGGTGGGCTCTATCATTAGCGTGCCCGGCACAGGGAATGACATAGTCGGTGCGTGAAAGCCGTAATCGTTTAAGCGCTTGGCGATATCTTCTGCGCCTATGCCGCTGCTTTCTTTTAACGGGCGTATATCAATAATGCATTCGTGAGCAACGCGGTTATTGCGGCCGGTAAAGAGTATGGGGTAGTGGCTTTCTAAACGCTTGGCGATGTAGTTGGCGCTTAATATAGCCACTTGCGTGGCGTTTTTAAGGCCTTGCTCACCCATCATGGAAATATACATCCAAGTGATAGGCAGTATCGATGCGCTGCCCCAGGTAGCGGATGAAACAACATCGTTGTTGATGTCTAAACCTTTTATAGGTTGCACTGGGTTGTTAGCCAGGAAAGGCGCCAAGTGTTTTTTAACACCTATGGGCCCCATGCCTGGGCCGCCACCGCCGTGGGGTATGCAAAAGGTTTTGTGTAAGTTTAAGTGCGATACATCGGCACCAAATTTACCGGGGGCGGCTATGCCCACCATGGCGTTGAGGTTGGCGCCGTCTAAATACACTTGTCCGCCGTATTGGTGAATAACGTCGCACATTTGGGTGATGTGCTCTTCAAACACACCGTGGGTAGAGGGGTAAGTTACCATTAAGGCCGCTAGGTCATCTTTGTGTTTTTCGGCTTTTTGTTTTAAATCTTCCAAATTGATGTTGCCGTTTTTGTCGCAGTCGACGATTTCAATTTTCATGCCTGCTAGTGCGGCGCTGGCAGGGTTGGTGCCGTGGGCCGAGCTGGGGATTAGGCATAAGTTACGTTGGTGATCGCCACGGCTTTGGTGGTATTTCATAATCGCCAACAAACCTGCGTATTCACCTTGCGCACCGGAGTTAGGTTGCAGTGACATGGCATCGTAGCCGGTGCATTGTTCCAGCATTTTTTCTAACTGGGCGAATAAGGTGAGGTAGCCCTGCGCTTGATCTTGTGGCGCGAAGGGGTGCATGTTGGCAAATTCTGGCCAGCTCACCGGTAGCATTTCAGCGGTGGCGTTGAGCTTCATGGTGCAAGAGCCCAGCGCTATCATGGAATGGGTTAGGGTGATGTCTTTGTTTTCTAGGCGTTTCATATAACGCAGCATTTCGGTTTCGGAGTGATGCTGGTTAAATACGGGGTGGGTTAAAAATTCACTGCTGCGTTGGTTGGCCGTGGGTATGCCACTGTTGCCAGCTATCTCATCGTCTATTTCTTCTACGCTAAAGTCTATGCTGGCACCGCTGATAATCGCCCACAGCATTTCTATGTCTTCTGCGCTGGTAACTTCATCCAAGCTGATAGAAATTTTATCCCCGTCGATTAAGCGTAGATTCACTTCGGCCGCTAAGGCGCGCTCGTTTATGGCTTGTTGTTGGTCGCCTACGTTAAGGGTAAGGGTGTCGAACCAGCTATCGTTAACAATATTGATAGAGAGTTTGTTTAAGCCTTGCGCCAAAATGGTGGTGAGCCTGTGTATGCGCGCGGCAATATTTTTTAAACCCTGTGGGCCGTGATACACCGCATAAAACGAGGCCATAATAGCTAGCAGTGCCTGCGCGGTGCAGATGTTGCTGGTGGCTTTTTCGCGGCGTATATGTTGCTCGCGGGTTTGCATGGCCATGCGCAGGGCTTGGTTGCCGTGGCGGTCTATCGATACGCCAATAATGCGGCCGGGGGTAGAACGTTTAAAGCTATCACGGGTGGCAAAGTAGGCAGCGTGTGGGCCACCAAAGCCCATGGGCACACCAAAGCGTTGGCTGTTACCCAACACTACATCGGCACCTAGTTCACCGGGTGGGGTTAATACCACTAGGCTCATAATGTCGGCGGCCACGGCCACTAAGGTGCCTTGTGCGTGGGCGGCATCGGTGAGGGTTTTTAAATCGGTAATATGGCCGTAGGTGTTGGGGTATTGCACTAATGCACCATAAACCTCTAGGCCGATTAAGTCTTCGGCGGCACCCATCACAATTTCAAAGCCACAGGTTTCGGCGCGGGTTTTTACTACGGCGATGGTTTGTGGGTGTACATCGTTGGCGATAAAAAATTTGTCGGATTTATTTTTTTTGTTGCAGCGTTTTAGCAAGGTCATGGCTTCGGCGGCGGCGGTGCCTTCATCTAATAGCGAGGCGTTGGCCAAGTCCATGCCGGTTAAATCCATTACCATTTGTTGGTAGTTTAATAGCGCCTCTAAACGCCCTTGCGAAATCTCGGGTTGGTAAGGGGTGTAGGCGGTGTACCAGCCGGGATTTTCTAGCACGTTGCGCAAAATAACATTAGGCGTAAGAGTAGGGTGGTAACCCATGCCTATAAAGTTGCGCATTAATTTATTTTGTTTGGCGATGGCTTTAAGCTGCGCGAGGGTATCGGCTTCGGTTTGCGGTGTGGCTAAATCCATAGGCTGCTTAAGCCGTATGTTGCTGGGCACGGTGCTGTCGATTAATTCTTCTAGGCTGTTAAGGCCTAGCAGGTTTAGCATCTCGGCCTGTTGTTGGGCGTCGGGGCCTATGTGGCGGTGGATAAATTCATCGCGGGCTTGTAATTCAGATAGGCTGGCATCGAGCTTAAGCATGGATAATATCTCCAAAAAGTATGTGCTGTGATGGCTGCGTGCAGCCATCTGTAAATCGAAATGAGTTGTAATAGATTGTTAAATGAGTAATTAACGCACGTAGTTTTGTGGGGTGAAGGGCATTTTTACCACTTCTACCGACACGGTTTTGCCACGCAGCAATACGGCAATTTGGCTGCCTATGGCGGCGTGTTCGGTGCTTACATAACCCATGGCTACTGGCGTACCTATTGTAGGGCCAAAGCCGCCGCTGGTGACGCGGCCTATGTTATTACCGGCTAAGTCCACCAGCTCGGCACCTTCGCGTACAGGCGCGCGGCCATTTATTTTTAAGCCCACACGTTTGCGGCTGGCTCCATTTTCGATTTGATCTAGGATGATGTCGGCACCGGGGAAGCCGCCAGCTTTGTCACCGCCGGGGCGACGGGACTTGCTAATCGACCATAACAGCCCTGCTTCTACCGGGCTGGTGCTGGTATCTAAATCGTGGCCGTACAAGCACAGGCCTACTTCTAAACGCAGCGAGTCGCGTGCGCCTAGGCCTATGGCCTCAACTTCATCTAGGGCTAGCAGTTGTTGTGCAAAGGCGGTGGCGTGTTGTGCGGGTATAGAAATTTCGTAGCCGTCTTCGCCGGTATAGCCCGAGCAGCTAACAAAGCAGTCTACTGCTGTGCCGTCTATTGTTACGGTAGCTGGGCTGGTACCCATAAAGCGTAACTCGGCGGCGCTGGGGATGAGTTGGTCTAGGGCGGCGCGTGCTTGCGGGCCTTGCAGGGCTAACAGGGCGTGGTCTTCTATTACCGTTATGTCAAAACCGCTTAGGTGGGCGCGCAAGTGGGCGATATCTTGCTCTTTACAGGCGGCGTTAACCACTAAGAAGAACTCGTCATCGGCCAGGCGGGTAATCATTAAGTCATCTAAAATACCGCCCTGCTCATTGGTAAACACGGCGTAGGTTTGCTTGAATTTGGGCAGTAGGGCTAGGTCTACCGGCACTAAAGTTTCTAGGGCTTCGGTAATGCCTGCGCCTTTGATGCGCACTTGGCCCATGTGGGATACATCAAATAGGCCGGCTTGTTCGCGGCAGTGGTTGTGCTCTTTTAGTACGCCCAGCGGGTATTGTACGGGCATGGCGTAGCCGGCAAAGGGCACCATCTTGGCACCTAGCGCTAGGTGTAAATCATAGAGTGGTGTTTTCAGTAGTGGGCTGTTTGACGGGCTATCTGACATGCTTATGCTCCCAGCCTTGTGGCTGCTGACAGGTGGATACAGAGCGCGCATATTACCGCTGGGTCATATATAACAGAAGTTAATTATTATTATTGTTGGATAAGAAAATCTAATGGGCTAAGCTAGTGCGCATTGTAGCTAAGCAGCTGTGCCTACGCAGAATGGGCGGGTGTAAATAATAGCCGAGTGTAAATACTAAGCATATCTAGATATCTCATCTAGATATAGAGGAAGATAAACTATGGTCATGAAAAACCTGCCCATGGATATGTTGCGCTCATTAGTGATGATTAATGATGAGGGCGGCTTTACCGCTGCCGCCGATAAGTTGGGACGTACCCAGCCCGCGATTAGCCAGCAAATAAAAAAACTAGAAAGCTTGGTAGATCGCCCGCTACTCAACAGAAACAGCCCTAAGCTAGAGCTAACCCCGGCCGGTGATATGTTTTTGCGTTATGCGCGGCAAATTTTAGCGCTAAACGATGAGTTGGTAGGCCAGTTTGCCAACCCGCTAATGAGTGGCCGCATTAAGGTGGGCATACCCAGCGAATTTGCCACCACTCTGTTACCTAAGATTATCGGCAGGTTTGCCAAAACCTACCCCGATGTGAGCTTGGATATTAGCTGTGATTTAAGCCGCAACCTGCTCTCCGATGAGCAGCGCAAGCAATACGATTTAATTCTAGCCCTGCACGATCGAGTTACCCCGCAGCAGCGCCGTTCGCAAAAAGATTTAATTAAAACCGATGATTTAGTGTGGGTGGGCAGTGAGGGTTCCCGCGCCCATTTGCAAGAGACCTTGCCGTTGGTGGCAGCCCCCAGTGGTTGTATTTACCGGCAGCGGGCCTTGCAAAAACTGGGGCAGGCCAAGCGCAGCTGCCGCATTGTTTACAATATTTCCGATTTAACCGGTATAGAAGCGGCCCTGCATGAAGGCTTGGGGGTAACGGTATTGGCTCGCAGCACCGTGCCTAAGTCACTCACTATTATCGAGCCCTGCGAGCAGTTGCCGGCATTGGGCACTATAGGTATAGGCTTAAAACAACTGCACCAGGGTGATAACCCGGTGGTGCAGGTGTTGGCTGACTTTATTAAGGCGGGGTTGGCTTAAAAGATAGTCGCTAGTATTTAGTCTCTAGTTCCTAGTCTTTAGTCGATAGTGTTTAAGCCTAAACCCTTGTGTTTAAGTGGCGTTGATTGCTGTGGCTAGGCGGCTTACTTCTTGGGCTAGTTGTTGTACGCGTTCTGCCATGGTGCTATCGACTAATTGGCCTTGCTCATCAAAGGCCGCATAGGCATTGGCTAGGGCAAGTTGCCCAGGGCTGATAATGGCGCCCAAGTTAAACAGTATGTCGCGGGTGTGGCTAAGGCCGCGTATGCCGCCCAAGCCGCCTGGTGATGCCGCCATTAAACCCACTACCTTACCGTGAAAGGCTGAGCCTATATCGCTGCTGGTATTGCTGGGGCGCGATAACCAGTCTATGGCGTTTTTTAACACACCTGATATAGAGCCGTTGTATTCAGGGGTGGCTAGCAAAATGCCTTGGCTGCCGGCAAACAGTGCCTTTAAATCGTTGACGTTGGCGGGAGTGCCTTCGGCTTCTAAGTCTTCAGAAAATAGCGGAATGTTAAAGTCGGCTAAATCCAAGTACTGCACCTCTACACCTGTTTGTTCTGCGGCCTTGGCGGCGATGAGTACCAGTCGCTTGTTAACGGACTGATTTTTAAGGCTGCCAGCTAGGGCGATAATTTTAGTCATGGTGGTGCTTCCTGTGTCTGTAGGGTCGTTGGCTTAATCAGCTGTTGCCGATTAGATGGGGCTAGTTTACAGAAGTAAAATTGAAGAGAAATAGCATCTGTGCAACACTTCTGTGCATGAGCGCACACAAAGAAATACACAAGACCGACTGGAACGATATACACATCGCCTATCAAGTGGCTATGCGTGGCACCTTAACCGCTGCCGCCGAGGCTTTGGGCGTGCACCACAGCACCGTGCTGCGCCGGGTTAACCTGCTAGAGCAACGCCTGGGCACTAAGCTGTTTCATCGCCATGCGCGGGGTTACGTGCCTACTGAGGCGGGGCTGCTGCTAACCCAAGCGGCGGAAAATACCCAGAATAATTTTGATAGGCTGCTAGGCCAGCTGCAAAGCACCGATAGCCAGCTCACCGGTACCTTGGTGATTACCAGCGTGAATAGCCTGTCTGATTATTTAATCCCTTTGCTGGCAGAGTTTTGTCAGCTCTACCCGCAAATTAAACTGGAGTATGCGGCGGAAAGCCGGGTGCTTAAGTTGGAGCATGGTGAAGCCCACGTGGGCATTAGGCCGGGTAAAAAGCCGAGTAACCCCGATTATGTGGTGCAGCATTTAGCCAAGTTGGCGGTGAGCCTGTATGGCAATGCTCAGTATGTAGCCCGTAATGGTTTGATGCAGGGTTTGGAGGATCATCAACAGCATAGGTTTATTAGCACGATTGCGCCTTTCACTATGGTGACCTATATGCGGTGGATGAACGAGACGCTAAGCGCCGAGCAAATTGCTATGCGGGTAAGTGATTTTACCGCCTTTATGCCGGCGATACGGGCGGGCTTTGGCATTGCGCCGCTTAATTGCTGGCAGGCCCGTGGCGATAATAGCCTGCGGCCATTGCTCAACCCCCCAGCCGAATGGCAGTACGACCTGTGGTTGACCACCCACGGCGATATGCACCGCGCCACTAAAGTGCAGGCTTTTACTCAGTTTCTAAAAAAACGTTTTGCCGAGGATGAGGCGGTATTGTTGGGTAAGCCTTAGCGCTGGCTGAGTTTTAAAACGAGCGCTTAGGGTCTTTGGGGCCACCAAAGCGGCGGGGCTTAGTGGCGGCTTTTTTGTTGCTTGTGGTGCTAGTTGCGGTGCTGGATTCTTCGGCGCTAGGGCTGTCGTCTACCACTGCTGGGCTGGGTTCGGGGGTTGGCTGGGCTGGTTTCTCAGCGGCCTTTTCGGTTACCTTCGCTGCGGCTTTCTCAACTGTCGCCTCAATTATTGTCTCAGCTACAGCCTCAACTACAGTTTCAACTACAGGTGCCTTATCCGCTTTGGCGGGGGCTGCTGCTGGCTGTGGCTTGGGTTTGGCCGGGGCTTTTGACACGGGTGCTTGTTTGTGGAGATTGGATTTGAGGTATAGCTCTTCCACTTTGGTGCGTGCCCAATCGGCTTTGCGCAAAAACTTTAAGCTGGATTTAATGGATGGGTCTAGTTGAAAGCAGCGTATATCGATGCGTCGGCCCAGCTCCTCCCAGCCATAATGCTCTACTAATTGGGTGACTACGTCCGCCAGTTTAATCCCGTGTAGGGGGTTGTTAGGTTGCGAGCTAGGTTGAGGACTGGGCTGAGAACTAGGTTGAGCGCTAGGTGCAGTGGCTTCAGCAGGTGGTTTTTGAATGTCGCTCATTAAAGGCCTATGTGATTTACCGGGGGTATCCCCAAGACAATAACCGTCAATATTACCCAGTATTGCTAGTAAAGTCATTGCGGCACTGTTTGTAGCGGTTGCTAGCTCCCTTTATTGAGGCAGTTCATGCCCAACTTTCGTTCAATGCCCTGTGGGTGCACTTTGAAAAAAAACCGGGGCGCAACGATTACAACCGTTGTTGTAGGGGTGGGGCAGTGGTAAAAAATATAAGAAAGGCTGTACCGAATAAGGCAGTTTTTAACTGCAGTTTAGCGTTAAAACGTTTTTTCTATGCCTATGCTTAATTGCCAGCGATGATAGGCATAATAATCCATATTTGATCGTTTATTGTTGTTGCTGTATTCAACAAAACTAAGCCACTGGTTACCATGGCTGTAGTTGGCTCTTACGATATGGCTTATTTTTTTGTCTCGTCTTTTTTCACTGTGGGTATTACCGTCACTATCGACTATTTTATTACTGTCGTTGTAATGGCTAACGCTGTATTGGCTTTCCAGTTGTAGCCATAATTGGGGATTTATGCGGTAGTTAATATGCAGGAAATAATCGTGCTGGGTAGGGGAGTAGCTGTAAAAATCATCCTCTATTGGTAAATCTTTGCGGTTATTGACGGTAAGCTGGTAGCCTGTTTTTATGCTGTATTGGCTGCTGTCGTAGCTAAGAAAAGCAGCTGTTTCATTGCTCCACCCTGTTATGTAGTCATAGCTAGATTGGCCCAGTGTGTATTGAGTTTCATTGCCTAGGTGTAAGTTTATATCGCGGTATGGCCGCTCAGCCTCAAATGCGAGAGCTAATATTTTTGATGAAATATCACCTTCCGTAAAATAGGCCGCTGTGGTTAGTGTGCTACTGCTATGCCATGTTGTGTGTTGTTTTTCGCGGCTGATAGCAACGTCAAAGCCGGTGAAGTTGTAATCGCTATTATCCATATAATGGCGTTTAAACGCGCTGATGTTGATATGTAGGCCATTGTTATAATTGCCTCTAAGATAATTTTCGGCGCTTGCCCATGCTTCTAGGTACTTATCGCTTTGTTGTTTGTGGGTATTGTTATCGGGAAATAGTGCGATATTACTGTCGTGGCCTACGGCTGCGGATATTATGCCGCGCCATGCTTGGTAGGATGTGTTTAGCGACTCTTGTTGTTGCAGCTTTAAAGCTGCGAGTTTTTTTATTTTTTCAGAACTGGCGTTTTGATAGGCGAGCGTAAAATGCTGCGCTGCCTGTGAAGGCTGGTGGGTTTTTTCTGCAATTAAACCTAGGTTGTAGTGAGCCATAGCTGACCACTGGCTGCTGTTGGTAAGGCGGTTAAAGTGGCTGGCGGATTCGCTATAACGCTGCGCTTTGTAATAGCTTGAGCCTAGGTTGTAGTCTAGTTTTTCAGAGAGGCTTGCAGTGTTAGTGCCTTCTTTTTCGGCTATATTTTTAGCGCTTAAAAAGAACTGTATAGCCTGTGAATAGTCTTTTGTTTTGAAGGCGTTAATACCGCTTCTATAATCATCGCTGGCATCGGCAAATAACGTAAGAGGGCTTAGCGCTAGGGTTAGCGATATGCTTAGCAGTAATCTTTTTATCAAGGCTAGTTCCGGTAGCTATATATAAAAATAAGTATAAAAATAAAAGCAGATGTAAAAAATAGAAAAAACTCGCACTTTTATCTAAAGGCGAGTTGTGGCGGAGTATTCTACCTATTTTTTGGGATTTTTGTCATTTTCCGGTCGGCCTAGGCCTTTATTGCTAGGGGTATTCTTTTTTATTTTTTCGGCTGAATTTTTGTTTCTAGCGTCTTCGGCCATATCTTGGCCCAGTTTTCTGCCTTTGTCTTTCGATTTATTGGCATTTGCGATGCCCCGCGAGGCGTTATCGGCTGCGTTGCTGTTAATGTATTTGGGTAATTCTATAATGTTAATGATGTCGTTGGGGCTGCCGAGTTCATCGACCACAAAAATGGTGTCGTCTAAGTCCTCCTGAGCTAGCGCCAGTGGCGATGTAATGAGCAATAATAATAGTAGTGCTAGTGGCGTGATTTTCATGCTGTTCTCTCTGATTGTCCACGCTACGTGGTTGGTTGTTTGCTGTGGTCGGCTTTGTCGTGGCTAACATCTATATGTATACGTTTATTGGCGGGGCCATAGGCATAGGACAGGGTGAGGTAGCTGTCGCTATGGTCCTTAAACAATACCGGTAAAGTTAGTAGGTTTTTACCTTTGCGTATATTGGTAGTCCAGCTTAAGGTTTTACGGTTGGGGTAACCTTGTAGCTCTAAATTTTCTGCCAGCTCTATGGTAACGGTGGTATTTTCCCTATCGGCGAGGCTGTCTATAACAACATTAATCTGTTTGCTGGCGGTGCCGTTGGCCGTATTGAGTTGAGCCATTTTTTCATTGTGGGCGACAGGATTTTGATTTACCAGTATTAGCCCCATAAAACTAACTATAAGTACTAGGGCCACCACCCGGCGATAGAGCGATGGAGACGACGCTGCTCTTTCCTGTTTTGCCTGTTGATGGTTCTCTATAGCTTGTTTGATGGCCTTATCGGCAAAGCCTGCGCTCATGATCGGCTTATCTAGATTGTTTAAGCCTGTTAGTAGTAGGCTCTCTTCGTAGTGAGCTAGGCAAAGTTCGCAGCTTGCAATATGGTCAAAGAGCTCGTTATTAGCGAGGGATACGCCACCACTCGCGATATATATGGGTATGATTTTTCGGGTTTCTAAGCAGTTCATAATGTCTCCAGCCTTAGCTATTAACACGCGTAAGTGTGGATAAAGGTTCCGTTTTTCTGAGGCTTTTTTTCAACTGATCTTTGGTTCTATGCAGGCGTGATTTAACAGTGCCTAGTGGTAATTCAAGTACCATGGCTAAATCATTAAGGCTATAACCTTCTATAAGATGCAGGGTAATTAATACCCGCTGTTCAACGCTTAGCCGTTTGATGGCGGCATTGAGGTTGTGGCTTAGCCTTGTTTGATCTATGAGTTGATCGGGCTCTAGTGTCGGCTCGGGAGTTTGCGCCAATATTTGCTCGCCGTCATCATGAGGGTAATGCTCAGGCTGTTGCTTTTTTTTGCGCCAGTGATCGATAAAAAGGCGATACATGATACGTGCTAACCAGGGCCGTAGTTTTTCAATGCTGAGCATTTCTTCAAGGCGTGGGTATAGCTTGATAAGCAGATCTTGTACCAAGTCTTCAGCATCACTTTGGTTGCCATGCAGGCGATGGGCAAGGTGGTATAAATGCTGGATGTGCGGATGCACCAATTGTTCAAATTGGCTGTGGGCTGGTTGTTGCGACGGACTGCTTAAAAAACTCATACTACCTATACACGAGCTATAACTTTAAAAGGTTCCATTTTTATAACCGATAGTTACATTTCTTTGTTGGCGCGGGATATGTGGTGATTAATGAGGCGTAGGTGCTGCATTGTAGCAGGAGAGGGGAGGCAGCCGCCTTATCAGTTGGCTGCCTAGTGTTTCGGTTTATGTAATAGGGCTTAGTTATTTGTTAATAACTATTAATTAATAGTGATATTAGCGGCACTGTCGGCGGTTACGCTGACATTAACGCCAGCGGTAAAGCTAACCACGTCATTGCCTTGTGTGTTAGCCGCGCTATTGTCCTCGGTGTTGATGTCTAGCGAGGCGTCACAGCTAAAGGCTACGCTGTAGTCACCTACAGGGATAAAACCTAGGGTGAACTGATACTGTTCGCTGCTACTGTTGTAGCTTACTGTGGCCGAGGTTAGCGGGTCGCCATCATTGCCTTGTATGTCTTGAATGGCGGCGTCGTGACCGCTAAACAGGTATACCACGTTACCCATGTCATTATTATCACCGTTGTTGCAAGCAACATCGGTGACTAGGTTGGCGGCTACTACGCCTTTAATGCTATTAACGTCTAAGTTATCAACTAGGCGCAAGGTGGGGCGTAGCTTATAGCTGCCGCTTTGCTCGTGCACCGATTTTCTTAAATCAAATTCTATGGTGAAGTTGTTACTGCTGCCGGCACCGGCGGTAAAGCCGCGGTTTAATTTAAGGCCGCTTTTTGCGCTGCTGGGTATGCTTAGGGCGTGTTGTATACCATTAATAATAATATAGGAGTCGGCTTCGTTAACGCCCAGTCTTATCCATTGGTAGTCGCCTACGGCAAGCAGTTGGTCATCTAGTAGTAAGGAGCGATCCTCGCCTTGGAAGTCTAAGAGGTTAAGGGTTTTAGCTTCTTCGAACTCTATCAGCGTGGTTTCAGGGCCTTTTAGCTCTATGGAGGTAAAGGAGATAACTACCGCTGAGGCGTTTTCTACCGGGCCGTCGGTAATGCCTAGGGAAAGCCGCGCCTCATCATCGCCGCCACTGCTACCGCCGCTGCTGCCGTCACAGGCTGTTAAGGTGTATAAAAGTGCTAGCGCGGGTAAGGCAAAAATTTTATTCATGGTATGTACCTAAAGTTAATCATGGGTGGATATGATGCTTATATTAGCGGCAATTAACGCCATACTAACTAACACGGTAAAGAGTGAGCAAAGGTTCCTTTTATTATGCGCTTATCGGTAAAAAGTGATGGCCGTCACAATTGGCCGGTCAATTGTCCGTGCAACAGGGCTGTTTATGGCTGGGGGGGGGATTTGGTTGGCTGCTAAATCTACTGGATTATTCGCTACGCTCACCCTACGGGTCGCCTCTTCAGGCGTTCAACACATAAAACGCTGTTGTTCGCCTAGCAGCCCGGCTCGGAGGCCGGAATGATGGAGTTTTTGGGGGGAGGCGCTGGTTTAATCAGAGCCTATTAGCAAATCTAAAGGGTAGCCGGCAAAGGGTTTTATTTCGCCGATAATTAATTGCGAATTCATTTTTTCTATACCAATTTCCTGCTGTACTAGGCCTTCACTGAGTTCATTAAACTCGGCGGCATCGCGGCAAATAAAGTGCACGATATAGTCAAACTGCCCTGACACCATATAGCAAGAGGTGATTTGCGGGATGCTGTCTATCACTCCACGAAAATGTCTTGCCAATTTTGGTTCTTGGCTTTTTAAAGCAATGTTGACAATAAAATGGGCGTGGGGGATTTTCTTTAAATTAATATTAGCGGCATGGGCTTGCAGGTAATTTTCTTTTTTTAATTTTCTCACTCGGCTAAGGCAGGCGCTTTCTGACAAGCCTATCTCATCAGCCAATCGTTGGTTGCTAATAGTGGCATCTTTTTGCAGCGTGTTGAGTATGCGTAGGTTTATTTTGTCGAGTTTCACAGTTAGCCCTAACTAGTAATCAGAGTTGATGTTATGCATAGTCATGCTGTTATTAACGATCAAACTTTCGGCTTAAATAAATAGAGGTTTGGGTGCGTTCTATGCCATCTATAGAAATAATCTTGTCAATTTGTTGGTCTAAGGTTTCAGTACTTTCATCTTGTACTTGCGCACATAAATCATATTGCCCTGAAATGGAATGCAGGGATTGTACTGCTTTAATCTGCTCTATTTGCCTAGACACTTGGCTCAATTTTTTTTGATCGGCGGCTATCAGTACGTTGGCACAGATTTGCCTTTGTAAATACTCTGGATGTAAGCGCACAGTATAGCCCTGAATGATTTGATTGCGCTCCAGCCGCCTTATGTGTTCCTGCACGGTCGCTCGAGTGACACTGAGGCGCTTGGCTAGCTCGGTGATACTTAGGCGGCTATTTTCTAGCAGTAGCGCTAATAGATTTTTGTCTAGAGTATCCATATAACACCTTTGTCTGGATTGCCGATCAAATTGATCTAATGAACGAACAAAATATACGCTATTACTGGTCAATATGTAAATGATTGTTTGGTGCGCGCTCTGGGCCGCTATTAATACAGGGAATTATGAGGTTTTGAGTTACTGTTGCCTCTACTACGGATCAGTAGTGGTGGTCTGTAGGTCGGTTGTGGGTATAGGATTTTTCACTTTGATCTATCTGGTGTGCTTTTTGATTAAAATTAACGGTCAAATTGTTCGCTTAGCTCATTCAATGTTACCGGTTTACCTCGTACACTTTTTCCGCATTAGCCCATGTGTAGGGCTTAGGCTGTCTGCTAAAAAATACAGCTGGTGATAACACAGACTAAAAACTAATAATTTATAAGCCTTAATCGTAACTGCTGGATGCTGGTACGCTTATTACAGAGCTATTGGTCGATTTAATTTGGCATAGCTATCACTATGAGTGTTTTTCACTCCTGCAGTTAGTACGGGAAAGTTATGTCCAACGTTGTACGCCCCCCCAGTCTTCTTGACGCTTTAATTCCAACCTTTGTGTTGATTATATTATTGGCTTGCTCGGTTTTTCTATTTGGGGATTCTTCATCCAGTGGCGCTAACCAAATTGCTTTATTACTCGCCTCGGCGGTAGCGATTATTGTGGGTATAAAAAACGGCCTCAGTTGGGAGTTTATAGAGCAAGGCATTATCGATGGTGTGTCGGTTTCTTTACGGGCGATTATGATTTTATTTGCGGTGGGCACCTTAATTGGCAGCTGGATATTATCCGGCACCGTGCCCACGATGATTTACTATGGCCTGCGTTTATTAGACCCTAGTATTTTTTACGCCGCCTGCTGTGTGATATCTGCCTTTGTAGCATTGAGCATAGGCAGCTCATGGACAGTGGCCGGCACTATAGGCATAGGCTTGATAGGTACGGCGGCAGCCTTGGGTTTGCCTTTGGATATTACCGCAGGTGCGATTATTTCCGGGGCTTATTTTGGCGATAAAATGTCGCCGTTATCGGATACCACCAATCTGGCCCCGGCCGTAGCGGGTACCGATTTGTTTACGCATATTAAACACATGGCTTGGACCACCGGCCCCAGCATTATTATTTCTTTGATTATTTTTACCATTCTCGGTTTGTTTTATACGCCCACTGGCTCGGCTAATACCATGGCAGAAACGCTGGCTCTGTTAGAGCAGCAGTTTTATATCCATTTTATTTTATTATTGCCCTTGCTATTGGTATTAGTGCTGGCGATGAAGCAGTTCCCCGCGCTGCCGACTATTTTAGGAGGCACTTTAATCGGTTGTGTTTTTGCCTTGGTTTTTCAGGCTGACGTAATTTATCAATTGGCGGGTAATACCGATATACCTCTAGCGTTGGCTTTGTTTAAAGGTGTGTGGATGGTGTTGTTTGATGGCTTTGTCTCTAACACCGGTAATGCCTCTATAGATGACTTGCTGACACGTGGTGGCATGTCCTCCATGTTAAATACGGTATGGCTGGTATTAATGGCTATGATATTTGGTGCAGTGCTGGATAAAGTGGGTTTATTAGCTCGCCTAGTGCAAGGTGTTTTGACCTCGGTAAAATCTACTGGCAGTTTAATTGCTGTGACTATCGCCTCGTGTATAGGAGCGAATATTATTACCGCTGATCAATATATCGCGATAGTGTTACCGGGCCGTATGTATCGCTTGGAATTCGAACGTCGCGGCTTGGCCCCCGAAAACCTCTCGCGGGTATTAGAAGATTCTGCCACTATTACCTCGCCGTTAATTCCCTGGAATACCTGTGGCGCCTTTATGGCCAGCACCTTAGGGGTGGCAACCTTTGCTTATTTACCTTACTGCTTTTTTAATATTATTAATCCCATCATCTCTTTGATTTATGGTTTTACCGGTTTTAAATTAACGCCTTTAAAAGAAAATGCAGTGAAAGAGAATGTTTTGCAAGAGCCTGAGATAGATGAGGTATCGGCAATTCCTGCTGTTAAATAAGTAGTTGCGCGGTTGTTTACAGAACTTATGCTTTTAGTTCCTAGTTCCTAGTTCCTAGTTCCTAGTTCCTAGTTCCTAGTTCCTAGTTCCTAGTTCCTAGGATTTAACTGAATAAGCTTTAGGATCAGCCAGACATAAAAAAACGGGAGCCTAGGCTCCCGTTTTTTTATGTCTGGCTAATTAGCCTAGCCGTTTAGGCCGACATGCTGTTGAGATACCATTGCAAGAACTTCATATCTAACTCTTCAAACTCTGGGTGTAAAGGCCCGGGTTCATAATAATCCGAGAGCGCGCCTTCGGCATTACGGCTGATGATATAGGCATCTTCCATAGTCGTGTCATGCCACAGGGCGGTGAGCTTTTCCTTGTCGTAGTCTTTGCCTTCTACGGCATCGCCATTGACAAACCACACCACATCCATATCGGTTTTATGCTGGCCGCGGGGGATAAAGCGATACAGCACGGCATGGTCGCAGTAATTGAGCATAAACGTGAAGGGGCCTATTTGAAAATCGCCAGCGCCGCCATCGAAGCCACCTATGTCGCCCATCAGTGGCGCTAGCGGCTGGCCATCTTGGCTGCCGGTTAGGTAACCTTCGTAAAGGCCGTAGCGGTCGTGCCAGATATCGCAGCCAAACTCTTCCGAATCGGTGTACTCCTTGCTAATGGTTTCACAAAATTCCGTGCCTAAGCCGGTAATCGCTGGGGAGTTTTTGTGTACGTCGGCCACCCGCTGTTTAACGTTTTCCCACTTCTCGCGCAGGGTGTGAATTTTTGCGTACTGCCTATGGGAGGTGGCGCAGTGATAGCACTCTAAATAATTTTCTATCACAAACTTCCAGTTAGCCGCCACAGTATAGGTTTCACTGTCAGCCACTTTGGCGTGCTCTAAGCGGTAGGGGCCTAAGGTAGATTCTAGTTGTGCGGTGTGTTTAGCTAAGTCGGGCGCGTCGGCATTAAAGTTAATAAAAATCATGCCGTGAAAAATATGTAGGCTTATCGGTTTTAAAGGATAGTGCTCGCAGGAAAAGTCGCTGAGCATGTCCATGTCTCTAGCGCGTTTTAATGTGCCGTCGGTGTCATAAGTCCAACCGTGGTAAGGGCAAACAAAGGATTTTTTATTACCGCATTGCTCTTCGGCCACTCTGGCGCCGCGATGACGGCAGACATTTAAAAAAGCGTGTACGCTGTTATCTTGGTGGCGGCAAATAATGGCGGAGTCATTGCCCATATTACATAAAAAGTAATCACCGGTATTAGGGATTTGGCTGATATGACCTGTGTATATCCAACTATTAAAAAACAGTTTTTTTAATTCACGCTTGTAGATCACATCGGACTTATAAAAGTAAGTCGGTAGGCTGGTGCCTTGCTTACTTTTTTGCTGCTCTATCATAGTGTTGGCGACGATAGTTGAGTCGTCTTGGTCTGTTGCAAATACCGTGGTCATACTTCACTCCTGCTGATCTTATTGGCCCTATTTTGCTTATCTGCTGGGCTTTATTGTTCATCTGCTTTCGGCTTGCCTTTATTCTGGCAAGTTTAGGCATGTTTGGGTTAATAACAAATAGTAATAGCTGTTTGTTATTAGACTTTATTTCGGTGCTAGGTAAGTATCGAAATAACGGACTAAAAAGCTAAGTTTTTAATCGCCGAATCAGGTTTTGTTGCTTGTCGCCTGTATAGCTTTGCTTTACCGGCTAGTGGCAGAGTGTTGCCAGCTGTTAATTGTATACCTTTATTTTACTTGAACGATCATACAATAAGACTTTTATATGCAATTGTCTGTGATTATTTGTAATTCTTTTGTAAAGAAATACAGTGTTTCCACTTGGGTAACAGTGAGGCAAATGTTGTAGGGGGGAAGGGGTATTGAAGGCTTGGGTTACGAGGGTAAGCCAAGAGTCTCGCTATTGTTTTTACAGCGCTTGCGTTTTCCTGTTGCCGTCTGCTGGCTATAACACTGTTGGCTAATGTTGCCGCGGTATCTGTATAACCAAGTTAGTTGTCAAAGGTATAGGCTATACCCAAAATCTTTTTTAATTCGCCCTGTTGTTTGAGTTGTTGTAGGGCTAGATTAAATTGGTCTATAAACGCTTGGTTGCTAGGGCTGGCATGGCATACCACGCGTTCAGGGTGTTTTTGCATAGCGTGGCTAGCATCATAATGTAATTGCGACAATTCTTTGCTCTTTAGCATTACCCATATGTCGGGGGTATAGGCGGCAAATGCATCGATACGTTTGGCTATGAGTTTACGATAATTTAAGGCTATATCTCTGACCTGCTCGACTTCGAAGTAGCCACTGTTACGCAGTTGTTCAAATTCGGCGCTAAACCTCATGCCGGTGCGTACACCGACTTTTTTACCTTTTAAGGCCTCTAAATTGCCAATAGCGTCATCGTCATGGCGGGTGAATATATAGGCTTTAGCGTAGTTAAACGGTTCGCTTTGTATGGTGGGGAAGTTAAAAATCGTACCGTCTTCATCGGAGGGGGCAATACAGTCAGCGAGCTGTTGCTTAAAATTATGTTTGGCTCTGATTATGGGGCTGTATTGCAGATGAAAGCTTACGTCTAATGCCTGTATACGCTTGAGTAGCTTATTGTAGCTGCCGGTTTGTTGTTGGTTGATAAGGCCATTGAGCTTGTAGACGGCTATTTGCGGTTGTTGGCTGATAGCCGAGGTGCTAAATAGTAGGGTGCAAGCGCAAATGCATAGTGTTATCGCCGTATGGCGAAATAGGTTTTTATACCGGCTAAGCATCTTGCGGTGTGCCCCTTTTTAACTATGGCTTGTTATTCCATAATTTTAAAACAAAGTAATGCCCCAAGTAAGCACAATGATAGTTACGGCAAGCAGCACCGCCGCTGAGCCCATATCTTTGGCTTTGCCGCTGAGTTCGTGATGCTCTGATCCTATGCGGTCTATGGCAGCTTCTACCGCTGAATTAAGCAGTTCCACTATTAATAGTAGCAGTACACTGCCTATCAGCAAGATACGCTCCACGCTGCTAACATCTAACAGGCAAGCTAAGGGGATGAGTACTAAGGCTAGATAGACCTCTTCTCTAAAAGCGGCTTCGCCGTGGTAGGCCTGGATAAAGCCCTGACGCGAGTAATTAGCGGCGTTGGTTAAGCGCTTGAGGCTGCTGGGTTGTCGTTCTGCCACAGTGTTTCCTTCTTATAAAGAAAAAAGTTATGTCTAATAATATGTTTTAAAGCGTAATTATTTCGACTTGTTGTTGCTGGGCAAAGTCCTTCAGCTGATCGCTAGTGCCTTGGTGTGTGACTATGGCCAGGCTGGCAAGTTCAGGTTTTAAGTAGTTAGCGGTTACCCGTTTTAAGTCATCTAAAGTCACTTTTAATACCCTGGCTCTAAAGGCGCGGCGCTGGGCCGGGGTACGATCGAACAGCGTATTGTGGAAGGCGGTTTTAGCTTCGCCGGCTGGCGAGCTGGGTTTATCTAAGCTGCTAATTACGCCTAGTATGGCCTGCTCTAAATGTTCCTCGTCGTGCTCGCTGCTCAGCAGCCAGTCTATGGCGGCATCAAAATCGTTGAGGGTTTCGACTATGCGTGGGTCGCGGTAGGAATAAAACTTAAAGGCGGCGATGTTGTTGTCTTGGCTGGCGCCACCGCCATAGGCTCCGCCTTGCTCGCGTATTACCCGGTGTAAATAACCGTTGCGTAAAAAGCCGCCTAATACGGTGAGTGCTGCACCATCGGGATGGTTAGAGGTTACCGTGGGGTAGGCCTTAGCGCAGAAGTTAACCTGGGTGTTGGCTACCCAAATTTGCTTGCGCTGCTCTCTAATGGCAGGCAGTTGCAGTGCTGCTAGTCCGGGGTTGGCGTGCTGGCCCCAGAGTTGCGCTAGGGTTTGTTGGCACTCGGCTAGCTTGTCGGCTTCGGCAATCAGCAGTAATTGCTTTTTACCCGCCAGAATATGCTGGTGCAGGCTTTGTAATTGTTGCGCATAGGCGGCCAGGGTGGCTTCGTCCTGATTGGCTTGGTCCAAGCCTTTAAGGGTTTGTATGCCCTGCAAGCCGCTGAGCTTATGGCTTAGCGCCGCCTGTGGGCTCATGCCGCTGCTGGCGGCGGTCATGGCTAGGCTGTGGCCGTTGTTGCTGACTGATTGATCGCGGCGGGCGCGCTGCTGGCTCATTAGCTCACGCAGGCGGGGCAGCTCATCAAAGCGCACATCGAGTAGCGTGTCTTGCATGAGTTGTGCTTGCGCCAGTTGGTTACGTACCAGTGCTTTGGATGAGAGTACAAAGTAGCTTTTAATAGCCTGTTCATCGTCGGGGCTGCCGCGCAAGGTGCTATAGGCATTGATGCTACCGCAGACGGTAGCTTGGTGTGATTGGGTGCTGAGGTA
Source organism: Dasania marina DSM 21967 (assembly GCF_000373485.1). Classification (NCBI taxonomy): domain Bacteria; kingdom Pseudomonadati; phylum Pseudomonadota; class Gammaproteobacteria; order Cellvibrionales; family Spongiibacteraceae; genus Dasania; species Dasania marina. The sequence goes on along the minus strand of NZ_KB891590.1, from coordinate 91,320 downwards.
GTCTTGCTCTCCTATGCCCAACTCGGTGAGGTTGCTGGTGTAGTAGGGCATGATGGCCAATAGCTCATCGCTGAGTGGCGGCAGCTCTATGATAATTTGCTGATACACCAAGCCGTTGGTGCCTTGGGCATAGCTCATTAAAGGCAGTTCACCGATCAGGCTCTCTACGCCATCGACTATGTGTATATCTTCGGGTACGTCGTCTAAACCCACTTTCGGTAAGATGGATTCATCATCTTTTTGCTGCTGTCTGTCGGCTAGGGTTTTGGCTTGGGCGATGATTTTTTGCGTGTCCTGTTCTTGCAGCTGGGCTTTGATGGCGGCTAGGCGGGTAGCTTCAGCCACATCGCGACGCTGGGCCAGATCTTGGTCGGGGGTCATGACTAAGGTGACGCGATGCGGGTTGTTGAGCAGTAAGTCTTGGGCCAGTTGTTTGATGAAGTTGGGGTCTTTTATGTCTTCATGCAGCTGTTCTAGTACCGGATCTAAGTTGAGCAGGGCGATAGGGTCGCCGCGATGGGTGGCGCTGCCCATGGCGGTGAGTATTAGTTGCAGGCCAAAGGGATAGCTATCGCCGCCGACTTCACGTTGGTGTAGTTCTAATTGATGCAGCACCGCCTCGACTTGCTCCTGTGGTACACCGTTATCGGCGACCTCTTGTAGGGTGGCTAGGATGAGCTGTTCTACCGCTTCGGCGTGGCGCGCTTCAGTGCCTTCTAAGCCACAGACAAAGGTGAGTTCGCGCATGGAATCCTCTAAACCGCATAGCGGTGAGGGGGCGCTACCCAAGTCGGTGGTTTCCAGTGCTTGTTGTAGCGGTGAAGCGCTGTTATCTAATAATACGCTGGTCAGTAACTGGGCGCGCAGCATAGCTTGCAGATCGGAGCTTTCGCCAAACAGCCAGCCCATGACCACATGGGTTTTGTTATCACTGCTACCCTCTTCATTAAATGCATAGCTCTCTTGTACCCGCAGCGGTGCTAGGTAGCGTTTTTCGGGCGGTACGTGGATGTGTATATCCAAGGCCTCAAAGCGCTTGAGCGCCTGCTCTTCAAAACGGGCGTGGTGCTCGGCAGCAGGAATATCGCCAAAGGTCATAAAGATGGCGTTGCTGGGGTGGTAGTGGCTGCGGTAAAAATCTTTTAGCTCTTGGTAGCTAAGGTCGGGTATATCGGCCGGTTCGCCACCGCTGTTGTAGTGGTAGGTGTTGGTAGGGTAGAGGTATTTACACAGGGTTTGCCACAGGGTGCTGGGCACTGAACTCATTGCCCCTTTCATTTCGTTAAATACCACGCCTTTGTAAACGAGGTCGCTGTCGCTGTTGTCAGCTTCGGCAAATTCTATGCGGTGGCCTTCTTGGGCAAAATCCAATTCATCCAACCGCGAGAAAAACACCGCGTCTAAATAGACTTCAAGTAGGTTGTTAAAGTCTTTGCGGTTTTGGCTGGCAAAGGGGTAGGCGGTCCAGTCGGAACTGGTAAAGGCATTCATAAAGGTGTTGAGTGAGCGCCGTATCATCATAAAAAACGGGTCGCGCACGGGAAATTTTTCGCTGCCACACAGGGCGGTGTGCTCGAGTATGTGGGCAACACCGGTAGAGTCGTGGGGCACGGTACGCAGCGCCACCAAAAACACATTTTCGTCGTTGTCGGCGGCCATGTGATAGTGCACGGCGCCGGTTTTTTTGTGGTGATATTCTTCCACGGTGACATTAAGCGAGCCTATAGCCTGGCTGCGTATCAATTCGAAGGCGGGGTGTTGCTGTGGCTTTGTGAGCATGTGTAGGTCGCTTTATGGTGGTGTATGGGTAAGCAAGCGGCCATTGTAGCGTCAAATAGCGGCGCGGGTATAGCACATGGCTAGCTGTTTGCTGATCTACGGTAGGCGTAAGGAATGGCGCTAAGCTTTAGCGACTCTTTGGTTGCTCTTTATCTACTAGGGCTTAGCTGCGGTTAAGCTTATATGGTAGAGCCGGGGCCAGTTTTTACCGGTAACAAACAGCCTTTGCTGTTGCGGGTCGTAGGCTATGCCGTTGAGTACATCGGTGTTGCGCTTGCGCAGTGCAGCGGGCAGCAAGTCGCTTAAATCGACACTGCCCTCTACCTGGCCGTTGCTAGGGTTGATAATAATAATGCGTGAGCTCATCCAGATATTGGCGTAGATTTTCCCTTCCACCCATTCCAGTTCATTGAGGTTAGTCACTGCCTGGCCGCGCTCGGTGACCTTAATGCTATGGTTGATGTTGAAGTTGTCGGGGTTGATAAAGTGCAGTTGATCACTGCCATCACTCATAATGAGTTGCTGGCCATCGGTGCACAAGCCCCAGCCCTGACCTTGATAGCGATGTTGTGCGACGGGGCTTAAATCCCTTGCCGCATAAACCAAGGCCAGCCCGGCTTTCCACGTAAGCTGGTAGACGTTGTTGTTCAGCAGGGTAATACCTTCAGCGAATAACTGCGGCTGTACCACTTGTTGTTGCAATACGGTGTAATACGCCAGCTCACGTACAGTCAAACGCGAGTGGCCATAACGCCCCGCGCTTTCATAGAGTTTACCTTGATCAAAGGCCAAGCCTTGGGTAAACAGCTGCGGGTCGTGAGGATATTGGGCGACGACAGTATAGCCGTACTGGCTAACCGTCTGTTCAGCGAAACTATCATCAGCAAAGCTGTCGTTGGCTAATAATAAACTAAGTAAGAAAACTAAAAACGGCATGGTAAATAGCTATTGTTTAATGGCTAGTATTGAAACGCTGTGCTTTTACTTCCGCGCAGCGCAGCGAGCATCTTAAAGCTTGCCGCTTACCGCTCGCCTTTATTCCGCACGAGTTCTTGTATCAACATAAGCTATAGCCTCTTTAACAGCCAAGCTTATTTTTTTATTAATCTCGCTGCGTTCTTCAGAGGAAAGGTAAAACATCATGTCGACATCGTGGCGTATATAGCGTGGCGGCAAGTTATTAAGGGCAACACAGGAGACATCGGCTATGTATTCACTATCGACATCTTTATCCACTAGCACGCGTTGTAATTCTTCCAGCACCAAGGGTTCGTAGTAGTTGTGTATGCTATCAAAATCGCTGGGGGTGCCGCCGCGAAAATTAAAACCTGATAGTAGCATGTTGGACTCCTGTAATTGTCATCGGCTTATTAGTGTGCAGTTTAGCAGGCTGGATTTATCTTGCCGCGAATTATGTCGCGAACAATAAAGCGGCTCGGATTGAGTGCCTCTACCAAGTTGCGTGGCAGGGGTAAGGGTTCATTGCATAACTGTGCTGCTAATAGCTCAGCACATAAGGGGCTGGAGGTTAAGCCCTTAGAGCCGTGGCCAATATTGAGGTAGAGGCCGGGGTAATAGCTGCCGGCCTGCTTAATGCTGCGGTTGGCATCTTTGCTTAAAGGCCAATAATCGCGGATAAAATCGGCGGTAATCGCCACTGGGCCCACTAAGGGTAAATAGTCGGGGCTGGTGCAGCGCAGGTTGGCGCGGCCATTAAATTCTTGCGGGTTAAGCTGCTGCGGGTCGCCGGCAAACAGCTTGGGTAAGGCATGATATAAGCTGTTGACGTTGCTGTGGTGATCGGCTGTGCGCAGGCTTTTATCAGTATCGGCCATCGCAAAGGTGGCGCCAAAATGTAACCCGTTAGCGATGGCGGGCGTGATATAGCCCTCATGACAAATCACGGTGCGGGGCAGCTGTTTAAAATGCTGCAGGCCCAGTTCGGTGATTTGCCCACGTATGGCCTTTAACGGTAGTTGTTGGCATTGCTCAAATTGTTGCGCGTCTACGCTGTTGGCGATAATAACCGCATCGGCGCTGACTAGGCTTTGCTGTTGTTGCCCCAGTATCTGCCAGCCGTGAGCCTGCTGTTGTAAGCTGATGGCCTGCTGCTGGGTTAGCACGGTGATATTGGGGTGCTGGCACAGTTGCTGGCACAGGCGGGTGGGTGAAATCCAACCCGAACCTTTTAGAAAGTAGCCGGGGTAGGCGCAATCGACGTGGCTAAGCTCAGAGGCCTGCTGCGCATTGACCTGCTCTACCCAGTCACTGTGACCGCTAAAATGGGGTGTTAGTTGTGCCAGCCATTGCTGTTGTTTGTCGCTGCAACATAACTGCAGCAAGCCGCACAAGTCTAAGTCTTGCTCGCTGAGCAGGCCTTGCTGTTTCAGCTGCCGGTAGTAGCGCAGGGCGTAGTGATAACTGCTGAGGCCAAACTGGCTGAGCGTACCCATCTCGGTGGAGAGCTTGGTGTACAGCATGGCTTGGGCATTGCCCGAGGCCTCTTGCGCCAGCTCCCCATGCCTTTCTATTAACGTGACCTCTATGCCGCGTTTAGCCAGTGCATAGGCACTGCTGCAGCCCGCGACGCCACCGCCAATAATGGCAACATGTTGCGGGCGGCGTATCAGTGGAGGCAGCGCCCAAGGGCTGGTTTTTTTGTTGGCTTTGTAGTGGTTGTGGTCTTGCGTCACTTGCTCGCTGGAGTCGTTAAACACGGCGGTGAGCATTTCTCGTTTATGGCCAAAGCCTTTGGTTTTAGTGACGGTAAAACCCGCCTCTTGTAAGCCGCGCCGAACGATGCCGGCAGCGGTAAAGGTGGCTAGCGTGGTACCGGGCCGGCTGAGTTTGGCTAAGGTTTGAAATAGCGGCTGGCTCCACATGGAGGGGTTTTTAGCGGGGGCAAAGCCGTCTAAAAACCAGGCATCAACTTTAGCACCGTGGTTGTGGACAAAATCGGGATGTGCTGTCGCCAAACATTGTTCAAAGCTGCTGCAGGCTTCCCCCAGTAATAAGTGCAGGCTGATTGCTGTTTCAATTTGTAATAGGTGCTGGCCTGGAAGTAGTGGCGGGTACTGGTCTAATAGCAACTGGCTATGGGCGGCTAAGTCTGGCCAAGCGCTTAGCGCACGTTGTAGATCGGGTTTAGTGAGCGGGTGTTTTTCCACGCTAATAAAGTGTAGGCGCCAGCTGCTAGGGGCCAGTTGTTGCCATAGCTGGCAGGTCGCTAGAAAGTTGAGGCCGGTGCCAAAGCCGGTTTCGGCGATGGTAAAGACACCGGGTTGGTCTGGGTCTAGTTGTTGCCAGCGCTGCGCCAGTTGGTTGTGCTGCAAAAACACATAGTGGGTTTCTGCTAAACCCTCTTGCTTGGAAAAATAAATATCGTCGTAGTGGCTGGAAGTGGGTAGCTGCTCGTCCTGCCAGCTGATTTCGGCTACATCGAGTTGGAAGGGCGAGGGCATATCACAGTCTCTAGGCTGGAGTCTCTAGTCTCTAGATAAAAGAACTGCTAGAGACTCAGTGCTAGTGGAGGGAGTGGAGACTTATTGATCGGCTTTGACGTAAAACACCATGTAGGGGTTTTCGCTATCGGATAGGTCTAGCAAAAACTCCATGCGCTTATACTTGTGCTCTTTGGGTATTTCCGCTTCCCATCTATAGTCGTCCAGCGAGAATCGGGCTTCGCCGAAGGTTACCTTGCTGTCGCCCTGATATTGGTTGCCGCCTAGGGCACGCAGTTTTAACGAGCGAGTGAGCTGATCGGGTATGCGTATGGTTAGTGTTTTCAAGTCGCCGACTTGGCTGCCGTCAGCACTGGTCGCTGCGGCTTTTTGGCGCGCTTGCTCGGCGGCGATGTCAGCGGGGTTGCTTAAAAAGGTGACGGGCTCACGCTGGCTGCGATCGGTAGTTGCGGGCACTACTGACGCAACGGCTGTTGGAACAGCGGCTTGCGCTACGGCTACGGCCTGTTGAACCTGTTGCTGGGCTAGGGCAGCAGCCTTGGTGGCGGCTTGCTGTTCGGCTTGTTGTAGCGCTCTTAGGCGCTCGTTCTCTGCTTTTAAACGGGTCAGTTCCTGACGCTGTTTTTCTAGGCGAGAGGATTCGTTGACGGCTTGTTGTGTCGCGAGTTTGTCTATCAGTTGCTCGTGCTTGCTGATCATGTTTTGCAAGCTGGCGATACGTGCGGTACCGGTAGCTATCTTCTGCTCTAGGGCTTGTTTTTGTTCATCTAGTTGCTCTAGCTGTTGGTTGGATTTTTTATACTTGCGCTCGGCCAGCGTTAGCTTGAACTGGGCGTTATTGAGTTCGCCGTCTTTGCTAGGGTCTTGAGCGACCTCGGCTTTTACTTTTAACACTTCGGCTTTGGCTGCGTCGTAGATGTCTTTTTCAGGTGAGGGCGCGTTAGCGGCCTGTTCGAGTTCTTGCTCTGTGGTCTTGAGCTGTTCGCTATAGGCCGTTAATTCTGCCTGAGTGCTAATAAGCTGGGCTTGATAATTATCAAGCTCGGCCTTGGTGGCGGCTAATGATTTGGCATGGCCGTTAATGCTGAGCAAAAGGCTGAGAATAACGATAGAGGGGGTAAAGCACTTGGCAAACATGAATGATGATCTCACTTGATTTTTTGCTGTATAAAGCTGCAATTGACAGCTGAATTCTATTAATTGTGTCAAAAAAACACAGGTTTAAGTCCGGAACTATGACAGATTTACTACGCTTTTTCAAAAGCAGCCAAGTGTTGGCGGCTAGCGGGCAGGCTATTTTGTTATCAGTATAAAGCTGCCCACACTCGCTCTTAGCCTATGGTAATGCTGGGTAACACAGGCTTAGGGATGTTTAGCTTAGCCTCTGGCGCCATCACTGTCGCCTCGCCTTGCGCCACAATTTTGTTGTGCTGATTGTGGGCGATGCACTGTAGCACGACGGTGCGACGCTTATCTTGTTTGTCTGTCACGGTTAAGGTGACGGTGATACTGTCACCCAACATTACCGGCTTGCGAAAAGACAGGGTTTGGCCCAAGTATATGCTGCCGGGGCCTGGCAAATGTAAGGCTATAGCTGCTGAGATTAAACCTCCGGTCCACATACCGTGAGCAATACGGCCTTGAAAGGGCGTGCTGGCGGCGAAAACTTCGTCCAAATGCACGGGGTTAGTATCCCCTGAGCTGGCGGCAAACATCACTATATCTTGCTCGGTGAGAGTTTTGCTATATTCAGCCGTTTGACCAATGCTTATCTCGTCGTAGGTGAAGTTGCTTAATTGGCTCACGGATAGTCCTTATATTGCATACATAAAAAGGGAAACATGTTGTGGCGCGTATTGTAGACTATTTAAATGCTGATGCGAAAACCTCTACATGATAAATTTGAGCACTTAAAATCGCTGATTCAAAAAGCTGTTTATTTAATGAACAGGTGTAATGAATGCCAGACTAGGATTTTTATTACTAAGATTAATAACCAACAATAATGACCAATAACCATTATCAAGAATAATGGCCCTGTGAGCGGTTTACTAAAATGTTACTACTAAGAATTGTATTAAAGGATGTGTATCTATGATGAACCCTGCCACCTTAGCAGCGATGCAGCAATTGAATTTGCCTACGGCCATAGACTACAGCCGCTATGACAATTTATTAGAGGTGTTGGAACATGTGGTTACACACTATGGCAGTAAACCCGCTTTCAGTTGCATGGGGCATACCTTAACTTTTTGCGAGTTTGCGCAGCAGGCCAAGCAGTTTGCCGCTTACTTACAGCAGCATAGTGGCTTGCAACAGGGTGACCGGGTGGCGATACAGCTGCCCAATATTCTGCAATATCCGGTAGTGCTATACGGGGTGTTACTGGCTGACTTAGTAGTGGTGAATACCAATCCTTTGTATACCGCCAGGGAGCTTAAGCATCAACTAAATGACTCCGGCGCCAAGATGCTTATTGTGTTAAAAAATGTGGCTGAGGCAGCGCAGCAGATTATTACTGATACGCCGGTAGAGCAGGTACTACTTACCGAAATAGCGGATTTTCATCCCAGCCCCAAACGGCAGTTGATTAATGGCGTGGTGAAGTACATTAAGCGCATGGTGCCCAAGCTAGACTTCCCCGTGGCACTATCGCTGCGTGAGGCCATGGCCTTAGGTAAAAAGGCAGAGTACCAACCGGTAGCGGTGACCCGCGATCACTTGGTGGCACTGCAATATACCGGGGGCACCACCGGCGTGGCCAAGGGCGCTATGCTTAGCCACGGCAATATTTTAGCCAATATTTTACAGTGCCAGGCCTTGTTTAAAAGCTATGGCATGACCAAGGGTGAAGAAACCATATTGGTGCCTTTACCGCTATACCATATTTACTCTTTCACCGTGTGTATGGTGATGGTAGAGGAAGGCAGCCACTGCATACTTATTCCCAACCCCCGCGATTTATCGTCGGTGGTAAAAGCCATACGCAATTATGGCATGACCTTTTTCTGCGGCATTAACACCTTGTTTGTTGCCCTCTGCCACGATACTGCGTTTAAAAAACTAGACTTGTCGGCGCTTAAACTCACGTTGTCGGGAGGCATGGCGCTTACCGAGACGGCCGCCAAGCTGTGGCAGCAAACGACTGGCTGTGAAATACATCAGGGTTACGGCCTTACCGAAACCTCGCCAGTAATATCTGCCAACCCCGGCGGCGGCAATAAAATCAACACTATAGGTTTGCCCTTGGCCGATACCGATTTAGTGGTGATGTCAGAGCAGGGCGACATGCTCCCTATGGGCGAGCAGGGCGAGCTCTGTATGCGCGGCCCGCAACTAATGCAAGGCTATTGGCAGCAGCCGGAAGAAACCGCCAAGGCGATTGATGCCCAGGGCTGGTTTCATACCGGCGATATAGGGGTGTTAGACCCTGATGGCTATCACCGCATCGTCGACCGCAAAAAAGACATGATTATCGTCTCAGGCTTTAATGTCTACCCCAATGAGGTAGAGGCCGTGGCCAGCGAGCACCCGGGGGTGTTGGAGTGTGCGGCAGTGGGGGTGCCCGATGAGACCAAGGGTGAAACCATAAAGCTGTTTGTGGTGCTGAAAGATAAAAGCGTCACGGCTAAAGAGCTGCGGGCCTTTTGTAAGGTCAGGCTTACCGGCTATAAGGTACCCAGTGAGATTATATTTTACGATGAGCTGCCTAAGTCGGCGGTGGGTAAAATTCTACGGCGCGAGCTGCGCGATGGGCCTGCCTCGGCTGACACTGTTTAACAGAGCGCTAAGCCACAAGCATTAAATAATACTGCTTTTCTTGCCGCATATAGCTTAAAGCTTGCCGCTGTCGACCCTGCTGGCCCCCTTGGTATTGGGGGGGGTGATTATTCTTAGCAGTATTCTTTATAATGGCCGGCTTTTAACCCCCCGCTGGGGTTGATCATCAGCCGGCAATTATTTATCTGTGGATACCACGCTTAACAAACTCTCCGAAACTATCGATCAGTGCTTATTAAAAGATCAGCATAGCCTGCGCCGTAAATTGCGCAGCGCTCAGCAGCGGGCAAAACAAAACCAGCCGGTAGGGCGGCTAGTGGATGAGCTGGTGGCGCGCATAGAAACCTCGTTGCTGGCCTACCAGCAAAAATCGGCGGCATTGCCCAAGATTATCTTCCCCGAAGATCTACCCATAGCCGATAAGCGCGAGCCTATTGCCGAGGCTATACGCGATAACCAAGTGGTGATCATCGCCGGTGAAACCGGTTCGGGTAAAACCACCCAGCTACCCAAAATTTGTTTAGAGCTGGGCCGTGGTGTTAAAGGCTTAATTGGCCATACCCAACCGCGGCGTTTGGCGGCACGCACGGTAGCCCAGCGTATCGCCGATGAGTTGCAAACACCCTTGGGCGAGGGGGTGGGTTATCAGGTGCGCTTTACCGATAACACCTCAGATGGCAGTTATATCAAGCTAATGACTGACGGCATCTTGCTGGCCGAAATTCAGCGCGATCGCTACCTGTCACAGTACGACACGCTGATTATTGATGAAGCCCATGAGCGCAGCCTCAATATTGATTTTTTATTGGGTTACTTAAAGCAACTGTTGCCCAAGCGACCCGACTTAAAACTGATTATCACCTCGGCCACTATAGACTTAGAAAGTTTCTCTAAGCACTTTGGCGATGCTCCTGTGATAGAGGTATCGGGCAGAACTTATCCGGTAGAAACTCGCTACAGACCCCTAGATGATTTAAGCGAAGAGGGTGGCTTGGCGCCAGGCATCGCTGCGGCGTTAGAGGAGCTATTTACCAGTGACGGCCGCAAGGGCGGTGATGTGTTGGTGTTTTTAAGTGGTGAAGGGGATATACGCGAAGTGTCGCGTTATTTACGCGACCAGCATCAGGGCAATCAGCGGCTGTGGCAAAACGTCGAAGTGCTGCCCCTGTATGCGCGGTTGAGCAACGCCGAACAGAACAAAATATTTCAAATCGACAAACGCCGTGGCCGCCGTGTGGTGTTGGCTACCAATGTGGCAGAAACCTCATTAACTGTGCCGGGCATACGCTATGTGATAGATCCCGGTTTTGCTCGTATTAGCCGTTACAGTTATCGCACCAAAATTCAGCGCCTGCCTATAGAGGCTATCTCACAAGCTAGCGCCAACCAGCGCAAAGGCCGCTGTGGTCGTGTGGCTGAAGGTATCTGCATACGCTTATATAGCGAAGAAGACTTTAACGGCCGCCCCGAATTTACCGACCCTGAAATTAAGCGCACCAACTTAGCCTCGGTTATTTTGCAAATGCTATCCATGCGCATAGGTGAGGTGCAAAACTTCCCTTTTGTCGATCCACCCGATAGCCGCATGATTAACGATGGCTTTGCCTTATTGGAAGAACTGGGTGCGGTTAACAAACAACAACTCACAGCAACCGGCGTGCTGTTGGCTAAATTTCCACTAGACCCGCGCCTGTCGCGCATGTTGATAGCGGCCAATGAGCAGGGCTGTGTGCAGGAAATGCTGATTATTTGCAGTGCCCTAAGCGTGCAAGATCCGCGCGAGCGTCCTGCCGATAAACGTCAGGCCTCCGATGAAAAGCACCGCCGCTTTTGGCATGAAGATTCCGATTTTTTAAGTTACGTGAATTTATGGAATCATTACGAAGAACAGCGCCAGGAGCTTAGCCAAGGTCAGTTGCGCAAGTACTGCCTGCGCAATTATTTATCGTTTATGAAAATGCGCGAGTGGCGCGATATACATCATCAGCTCAAAATAGTGGCGAAAGAACTGGGCTATAAACAAAATCAAGAACCCGCTAGTTTTGAGATTGTGCATAGAAGCTTACTGGCGGGTTTGCTTAGCCATGTCGCCAACCTCGATGTGGATAAGGTGTATTTAGGGGCACGTAACCGCAAGTTGCACATCTTCCCCGGCTCCGGATTATTTAAGAAAAGCCCTAAGTGGATAGCTGCCGCCGAGATAGCCGAAACCACCCAAGTCTATGCCCGGTGTTGCGCGCGTATACAGCCCGAGTGGTTACTGGGCATTAATGATGCCTTATTTAAGCATCGTTACAGTGAGCCGCATTGGCAGCAGCGCAGTGGCCAAGTGATGGCGTTTGAGACGCTTAGCCTGTATGGCTTGATTATTAAAGATAAAATCAAAGTGCACTATGGCCCCATAGACGGCGAGGTGGCTAGAGAGATCTTTATCCGCGCAGCCTTGGTAGAAGGGCGTTATAACAGCAAGGCCAAGTTTTACCTGCATAACCAAAAGCTATTACATGAAATTACCGAGCTGGAAGCCAAGTCGCGACGCCGCGATATTTTAATTGACGACGAGCAGCTGTTTCAGTTTTACCATGAGCGCCTGCCTCCGCATATCACTACTTCTAGGCAGTTTGAGCACTGGTATAAAACCGCCCAGCAACAAGACCCGCAATGCCTGTTTCTTAGCAAGGGCTTGTTAATGCAGCACAGCGCGACTGAGGTGACCGAAGCGCAGTTTCCCACCGTGTTGCACTATGGCGATATGCGCTTTGCCCTAAGCTATGTGTTTGAGCCGGGTCAGGCCGCCGATGGCGTTACTGTTACCGTGCCCTTGGCCTTGTTGAATCGCATTAGCAAAGAGCCTTTTCAATGGTTGGTGCCGGGCATGCTGCGGGAAAAATGTATAACGCTGGTAAAGATGCTGCCCAAGCAAATACGCAAACAGTTTGTGCCTGTGCCCGACTATGTCGATAAGGCCTTGGCGCGTATCACTAATAAACAGCAAGGCATACTAGCCGGTTTGGCCGACGGGCTATACCGCAGTGCCGGTGTAGAGATAGATGTTAACCAATGGCACACCGGCGAGCTGGATAATTTCTACCGCATGAATTTTAAAGTGGTGGATGCTGACAGCAAGTTATTAGCACAAAGCCGCGATTTGGATCAACTGTTACAGGATTTCAAAGGCAAGGTCAGCGAAAGTGTGCAGCAGCAAAGCCAGCCTGAGTTTCAGCAGCTGGATATTAAACGCTGGGACTTTGGCGAGCTGCCCGCGCAGTATCAATTCAAACAAGCGGGGGTGACTATCACCAGTTATCCCGCGTTAGTGGATAAGGGCGATAGTGTTGCGGTTGAGTTAATGGATTACCCGCAAGAGGCTCAGCAGCATACACAGCAAGGCTTAGTGCGCTTACTGATGTTGCAACTGCCGCAGCAGCTTAAATATTTACGCAAAGAATTATTAAGCAGTAATCAAATCAGCTTGCAGTTGGCGGGTCTATCCGAGCAACGCAAGCTGTGGCTGGAAGACTTATTGCTGGCCGTGTTTACCCGGGTGTTTTTAGCCGATGCGGAATTGCCTAATAGCGAGCAGGCATTTAATGCTTGTTTGCAGCACCATCAATCCAGCTTAGTCGCAGAAGCGCTAGAGGCGGAAAAGCTGTTGCTGGCCATAGCCGATGGCTACACCAAGCTGCGCAAGGCCATTAAAAAAGCCAACCAGCTTAGCTGGGCGACGGCGGTGGCTGATATCAATCAGCAGGTCAATCTATTGTTCGCTAAGGGCTTTATCGCCGATACCCTCTGGCAGCATTTACAACAATACCCGCGTTACCTGGCGGCGATAGAGCAGCGCATCGATAAACTGCGCGGTGGCTTGCCTAGAGATAGGCAGTTAATGGTGGTGTTAAACGAACTTAACCAGCCGTTAATTAAGGTGTGGCAGGGCAATCAACAGGCTCATCCGGAGCTGTTAAATTATCGTTGGTTGTTAGAGGAGTACAGGGTATCCTTGTTTGCGCAGACCTTGGGTACACAGCAGCCTGTATCTGAAAAACGTTTGCGCAAGCACTTGGCCGAATTGCGCCAACTGCAACTGGTGAAGTAGTAATCTGGTTATCAATAGTTACCAATATCTATCAATGAACAACAATAAACTGACGTATATTCAACGATGACAGTTGCCGCACTTAATTATCAATCGATTACCGTCACCGTACCCTGCGGCGAGCAGCTGCACCTGACTCGTTTTTATAAAGACAAGAAACAGCTGGGTGCCCCCGTTTTTATGATGCACGGCTTATTGGAAGATGGCACCGCTTTTTACGATGATAACGGCAAGGGCCTAGCCTGTTATATGGCCCAGCAAGGCTATGATGTCTATGTGGCTGACCTGCGCGGCAAGGGCCATAGCTGGCCTGCCATACAGGCCAATAGTCAGGTGGGGGTGCATGCGCATATTACCGAAGATATACCCGCCTTATTAAAAAAAATCCACAGCATACGCGGTAATACCCCACAGATATGGGTAGGCCATGGCTGGGGCACGGTATTGTTAACCGCTTATTATGCGCGTATGGATACGTTATTGGCCCCGGTTGCACAGATGCTGCACCTAGGTGCGCGCCGTCAAACCCTGTTGGCTTCGCGCTTGAAACGCTTTGTCTTTAATACCCTGTGGCGTAGGTTGGGGGGCGTGTGTATACGCTTAAACGGCTACTTACCCAGCCGCTTTTTATGCTTGGGTGATTGCAAAGAATCCAGCGCCGATTACCAAGATTATTTGGCCTGGAGTATGAGCAGTGATTGGCTGGATCCCAAAGATGGCTTTGATTACGGTGCGGCCATTGCCTATAAACAGTTGCCTCCCAGCTTGTATATAGCTTCGGCAGGGGATCGTATCTACGGTGATGTGTTGGATGCCCGCAGCTTTATGAAGCAGCTAGGTAGCCATGATGGCCGTATGTTGGTGTTAGATAAAAGCGCCGGCAGCTTAAATAACTATAAGCATAACGAATTACTTAACCATGCCGATGCCGAGCAGGATCACTTCCCGCATATGCTGGCATGGCTTAAGGAATACCGGCAACCCGTTTTAAATACCTGATTATTTTTAGGCTGGTGTGAAACTTGTAGTCGGGGCTTGGGTCATAACTGCACGATTCAGTATGGCTTGTGTTATTTTTGAGCATGTGAGTTAGCGCTGGTATTTGAGCTGCGGTGTAAATTAGCTACACTGTGGTGGCGATAACAGGGACTAAGCCGTATGCTTAATCTGTGGTGTTAATACTGATAAATAGAAATACAATACTAGGAGCTACTATGTCTACCTCAAAATCTACTATAAACAAAAAGCCTTTAGCTGCTGCATTAGGTGCGGCTTTTTTAGCAACGGCGATTTCACCTTTAGCATCTGCTGAAGTGAATCCATTTGCTGCCAACCAATTGTCCAGCGGCTATGACCTTGCTAACTACGCAGATGCCGAAGGTAAGTGTGGTGAAGGTAAATGCGGCGAGAAAGCTAAAAAAGAAGGTAAGTGCGGCGAAGGCAAGTGTGGCGAGAAAGCCAAAGAAGGCAAGTGTGGCGAGAAAGCCAAAGAAGGCAAGTGCGGTGAAAAAGCCAAAGAAGGTAAATGTGGCGAAAAAACTAAAGAAGGCAAGTGTGGCGAGAAATAAGCACTAGCAGTAATGACTTTAGTTAATAAAGCTGTAGCACTGGCGGGTTTAGGTTTGCGCAGGGACATTATGTCCTCTTTGCAAAGCTTACCCGCCGGTGAGTTAGATTTTTTTGAAGTGGCACCCGAAAATTGGATAGGCTTGGGTGGTCGCTTGGGTAAGCAGTTTCAGGCTATAGCCGAACGCTACCCTATATACTTGCACGGACTATCACTCAATATCGGCGGCACGGCCCCTTTAGATATTGAGCTCATCGATAGTATCAAACAGTTTATCAAACAATATGACTGCCCCCTGTATTCAGAGCATCTCACCTACTGTGGTGACGGTGGCCATTTATACGATTTAATGCCCATCCCGTTTACGGAAGAGGCGGTTAAACATGTGGCCGCTAGGATTGGTGAAGTGCAGGATAGGCTAGAGCAAAAGCTAGTATTAGAAAATGCCTCCTATTATTGCGCCCCCGACCAACACATGAGCGAGAGCGCGTTTATTAGTGCGGTTATGGCCGAGGCCGACTGCGAGTTATTGTTAGATGTGAATAATATCTACGTCAACAGTATTAACCATGGTTACGATCCCTATCAGTTTTTAAGCGAGCTGCCTCTGCAGCGCGCCAGTTATATCCATGTGGCGGGCCATTTTGAAGAGGCCGAGGATCTACGTGTTGATACTCATGGTGCCGATGTCATAGGCCCGGTATGGGATTTATTGAAAGCGGCCTACCAGCAGGTGGGGGTGCTACCAACATTGTTGGAACGCGATTTTAACTTCCCGCCCATGGACCAGCTATTGGCCGAAGTGGCCACCATTCGGCAGTTACAGGCACAAGCTCTTCAGGGCCAGGCTCAGCAGGCCCAAGCTCAACAGGGCAACACTGCCAAGGCGGCTGGCTAATGGCCACGCTGCAACAAACCACCGATCAATTCACCGCCTATATACGTAACCCCGAGCAGGCCTCTGCCCCTGAGAATATAGAGCAACGGCGCTTAAATATTTATCGCGACTTGTTTTATAACAATATTGAAGGTTTTGTCAGCGGCGCCTTTCCAGTGTTACGTAGTGTCATTAACGATCAAGCTTGGCATGCGCTAGTGCGTGACTTTATGATTGAACATCGCTGCCACAGCCCCTATTTTTTAGAAATCAGCCAAGAGTTTCAGCGCTACTTAGCGGCTAACCCCGTTATTTTAACGGCGGAGGCTTACCCCGTTTTTATTCAAGCCTTGGCCCATTATGAATGGGTGGAGCTGGCACTGGATGTGGCAGAAGATGACCTGCCTCAGCTTGCTATAGAGCAAGGCATTAGCGAGCAGCCTGACTGGCTGGCGCAGCGTCCGGTGGCGTCGCCATTGGCTTGGAGTTTGGCCTATCAATACCCTGTACATTTGATAGGGCCGGATTATCAGCCCCAACAGCCCAGCGAGCAGGCCAGTTATTTAGTGGTTTATCGCAATCTACAGGATGCGGTGCAGTTTATGGAGGCCAATGCGGTTACCGCCAGATTACTAGAGCTAATTAATAACAACCCGCAGCAGCGCAACGGCAGGGATTTGTTGCTGCAACTGGCCTTAGAGATGCAGCACCCTAACCCAGAGCAGATTGTTAGCAGTGGCCTAGAGATCTATAAACAGCTGTATACGGTAGATATCTTGTTAGGTACTGTTGTTATCGCTACCGCTGCTTAATATATTCCTCTACATCCCCGCTAGATTATTGGCGCTATTTCCATTAATGTTCGCTGTTTCAACACAGCATAATTGATGGGATGCTTATGCGCGGGTTTCTATACGCCAGTTTAATTACTTTTATTACACATTACAGCTTTCACGCCAATGCCGAGGCTTTGGAGATAGAGAACCCCCGTGACCCTTGGGAAAGCCTTAACCGCAAAGTGTTTGTGTTTAACGATACTGCCGATCGCTATGTGTTGGCGCCGGTTGCCCGTGGTTACCGTGCCGTGACTCCCGACCCGGTGGAAACGGGTATTAGTAATGTGTTTTCAAATTTTCTAGAGATCACCACTATTGCCAATGACTTATTACAGTTCGAGTTTGCTCGGGCGGGAGCTGATACCGGCCGTTTTTTAATTAACAGTACGATAGGCATATTGGGTATTTTTGATGTCGCCAGCAAGGTGGGATTGGAAAAGCACGACCAGGACTTTGGCTTAACGCTGGCTGCCTGGGGGCTGGATTCTGGGCCCTACGTGGTGCTGCCCATGATAGGGCCCTCTACGTTGAGGGATGGCTTTGGCGTGGTGGTTGATGGTGCTACCAGCGATTACTCCAATGAATTAAACCATATACGCACTAGAAATCAGGTAAAAGCGGCGCAAATTGTCGACAAGCGTGCCAGCTTGTTAAAAGCCGAAGATCTACTATCCGGAGACCGGTATATTTTTATACGCGATGTGTACCTACAGCGTAGGGATGCAGCGGCAGGGGTAGAGGTAGAGGCCAGTGGTTTTGGTGAGGAGGATTTTGAGTCCTTCGATAATTGGGATTAGCCGGTCTTATCTGAATTCCCCCTGAGCCTTGTCTGAGAGCCCTGTTGAGGCTGGGCTTTAGGAGAGTATTTGCTCGATACTAAAGCCTAGAAGGTATTGGTCTTCTTGGTCACTCTCTACCCGGCTCACCGTGGCCAAGGCTTTAAAAGAGTGCTGCCCCTGCTCTTGTGGGGCTATAGACACTTCGCACTCAGCCCCTATGGGCAACGTATCACTACAGGCTATCTTGAGCCCTGTGCCGCTTAAATCCATGCACAGGCCATTGTATTGCTTACCCTGGTGATGGATGCTGATAGGGGAGTTGACCTGCATACGAATAAAGTCGCGCTTCTCATCGTAACTACGGTTGATTGCCGTCATAGCGATTACCTCACAGTTCTTATTGTTACCTTTTATAATACGCCTACCCACAGCCGTCAATGTTAGTCGCTATTATTTTGGCTTTCTGCTATTGAAGTCCCACTCTTATAAGAGTATGTTCTGGCCACTTTCAAAAGCTGCCTTAGTTAAACTACAGTAGACTCTATATAGTCGGCATTGCCATAGGCACTTGCGTAGACATAAGTGTAAGTGTAGATAATTGTGAAAAATCGGGTTTTTAAATGACATCGCTGCAATTCAGCCTCTTGGTAATTGATGATGATGAGCAGGCTCTGGCTACTATCGTCAATTATGTGCAAGTTCAGGGCTATACTTGTTACCAAGCGGTTACAGGTGACCAAGGTTTGGCGCTTTATCGCCAGTATAACCCCGATGTTATACTCTGCGACTTAAGCGTGCCTTACTGTGGTGACGGCAAACTGCTAGCCGAGATACAAAAGATCGTTGCAAGTACCCCTGTGGTAGTGCTGTCAGAAACCAGTGAAGTGCAGGATGTTGTGCAAGCCCTGCGCTTTGGGGCTAGCGATTATCTGTTTAAGCCTATCATCGATGTCAAAATGTTAGAGCATGCGGTTACTCGCAGTATTGAGTACGCACAATTACAGCGCGAAAATGCCCTCTATAAGCAGAAGCTAGAGCAGGCCAACCTAGAGCTAAAAAACAGCCTAGCACTGCTGGAGCAAGATCAAAAAGCCGGTCGCCAAGTACAGTTTAAAATGCTGCCAGCCTCACCTTATCAAATCGGTGCTTATCATTTTAGCCACCGTATATTTCCCTCGCTATACCTTAGCGGCGACTTCATCGAATATATCACTGTAGGTAAAGAGCATTGTGTGTTTTTTATTGCCGATGTGTCTGGCCACGGTGCCTCGTCGGCTTTTGTAACGGTATTGCTAAAAAACCTATTTGCCCGCAAGCGCTCAGATTATTTACACAAACAGGATCCCTCCATACTGTCGCCGTTGAGCATGTTGACGTTATCGAATAGTGTCATTTTTGATACCGGCGTGGGCAAGCATCTCACTATGTGTATAGGGGTTTTACATCTGGCCAGTGGTGAGCTTAAGTATGCTAATGCAGGGCACTTGCCGCAGCCTATTTTAAGCACTGAGGGCGATAGCCAGTTCTTGGTAGGCGAGGGCATGCCGGTGGGCTTGTTTGATGAGCCAGAGTTTAATGAGCAGCTTATTAACTTGCCCGATAAATTTGTGCTGACCTTGTTTTCAGATGGCATCTTAGAGATATTGCCTAGAGAGGGCTTGCGGGCGCAGGAAGCCTTTTTACTAGAGCGCTTACAGCAGGCGCAACTATCGGTAGAGGCCTTAGCCGAAAGCTTAGAGTTACAGCAAATTATTGATTTTCCCGATGATATTGCCGTGTTATTAATTTCCAAGGGTTATCATTAGCGTAGTGGTGGCGCAGCCACTGAGATTTATGTATGCAGTCAGGTAAAATGCTAGTTGCCGATCATCAAGGCACATATATGATAAAGCTGACAGGCGATGTACGCCTGACGCTTTGTAATACTATAGATGAATATATAGAGCAGATGTTTGCGGCCAGTGATTTCTCTGGGGTAACGGTAGACTTGGCCGAAACCCTAGGTATAGACAGTACTTCTTTAGGTCTATTGGCCAAGCTGGCAATACAGGCGAAAAAACACGGCCTAGATATACCCACCATATTATCACCCAATCCCGATATCACCCGTTTGCTGCAGAGTATGGGTTTCACCAAAGTTTTTAATATTTACAGTGATGAAATCACCGATGCTGATGACTTGCAAGAACTGCCTGTGAAACAAGGTAGCGAGAGGCAGGTGCGCAGTAAGGTGTTAGAGGCTCATAAGATATTAATGGGCTTAAACAAACAAAATCACGCGGATTTTTGTGATTTAGTCTGTGCCTTAGAAACGCCTAAAGCCTTTAAGTAAACTTAGCTGGCTATCTATCCATTTATCTATCTATCTACCTATTTATTACGGCTAACTTGCTTTTGATGAAGTCGCTGTGCGGTGCGTAAATCAACCCGGCAATTTTTCGAATTAAGTTATCTTCGTATTTACTAATATCACCATCGGCAACCGCTACCTGCCATAAAGCTTTTAATAATTCGAATTTCTGCGCTGAGCTATAGGCCTCATTTATGTGGCGGGTAAACTCGAATAAAGAGGTGGCCTGCTTGTTTTCTAATTCCGCTAATTCTATCAGTTGGTTGAGTTGTGTTTGCGCTAAGCCTAAGGTTTTAATGAGTGCCTGCTCTATGGCTTGTTGCTCTACCGTGCTAATTTCAAAATCGGCGCGGCTGAGTTCAATTAATAAAGCTGCCGCCGCCAAATCAACTTTCGGCTGTTGTGATTCGCCATCGCTATCTTGCAACGTCAGTTGTTCGTTAAAAAATTGCTGTATTTTTTTAAACATAATGCTACTGCTTTAATAGATGTTCTAGTTTACGTTGATCGGCTGTGAAGTTACGTATGCCTTCAGCTAATTTCTCTGTGGCCATGGCGTCTTCATTCATATGCCAGCGGAAGCTGCTTTCGTGTAAATCTATTTTGCTAATCGCTGCGCCAGTATTATCGCGGCTGAGTTTTGGCGTGAGTAAGCCACTGTCTTGGCTTAGCTCCTCTAATAGCTGCGGGCTAATGGTGAGGCGGTCACAGCCTGCCAGCTGCTCAATCTCACCGGTATTTCTAAAGCTGGCACCCATTACCACGGTGTTGTAGTTGTGCTGTTTATAAAAATTATAAATATGGCTGACTGACTGCACGCCGGGGTCGGTTTCGGCGCTGTAGCTGTGGCCGGTGCTGGCTTTATACCAATCTAAAATACGGCCCACAAACGGCGAGATAAGAAACACGCCGGCGTCGGCACAGGCCGCGGCCTGGGCAAAGCCAAACAACAACGTTAGGTTGCAGTTTATGCCTTCTTTTTCAAGAGTTTCAGCGGCGCGTATACCTTCCCAAGTAGAGGCGATTTTAATTAATACCCGTTCTTTGCTAATACCTGCAGCTTCATAAAGTGCAATAAGGCTGCGCGCTTTCGCTAGGGTGGCTTGAGTGTCAAAGGAGAGGCGAGCATCCACTTCGGTGGATATGCGGCCGGGAATAATGCTTAAAATTTCACAGCCTATGGCAACGGCTAGTTTATCGCTGCACAGCGCCAGTTGTTCGGCTTGGCTGCCTACTTGTTGCAGTGCCCAGTCTTTAGACTCGCTGACTAGCTGGCCGTATTGGGGCAGCTGGGCAGCTTTTAATAATAGCGAGGGGTTGGTGGTTGCATCTAAGGGCTTAAAGCGGGCGATGGCTTCTATGTCGCCGGTGTCGGCGACCACATCGGTCATGCTTTTAAGTTGCTCTAGTTTATTACTACTCATGCTCAATCCTTATTGGTGTTTTCAGCTTTGCTGGCTGAGTTCCTGTAGTCTGTCATTGTGATACTGCTCGGCGCGCTCGCGCTCGTCAACAATGAGTTGCAAGGCTTGCTGTAATACTTCTATACCAGCGCCTTTTAAATGTGCGTTCTGACTGATGTAGCGGCGAAATAATTTTGCCCCAGGCTGGCCTTGAAACAAGCCTAAGATGTGGCGGGTAATATAATTTAAGTGTGCGCCTGCGCTTAATTGTTGCTCAATATAGGGAAAGAAGTCTAGCAGCACTTGTTCGCGGCTTTTAACCGGCGCATCGCTATTATAAAAACGCTGATCCACCTCGGCTAATACATAGGGGTTTTGATAAGCTGCGCGGCCTAACATAACACCATCAACTTGTTGCAAAGGCGCATCACAGCTATCCAAATCAACTAAGCCGCCATTAAGAATAATTTCTAAATCAGGAAAGTCTTTTTTAAGCCGGTAAACCATATCGTATTGCAGTGGTGGTATCTCGCGGTTTTCTTTTGGGCTTAAGCCCTGTAGCCAGGCTTTGCGCGCGTGAACGATAAAGGTTTTACAGCCGGTGGCGGCGATGGGCTCTACAAAGGCAACCATGTCTCGATAGTCTTCCATATCGTCTATACCGATACGGTGCTTGACGGTAACGGGTATGGCGCAGCTATCCTGCATGCTTTTTATACAGTCTGCCACTAGCTGTGGCTGTGCCATCAGGCAGGCGCCAAACATACCATTTTGTACCCGGTCGGAAGGGCAGCCGCAATTAAGGTTAACTTCGTCGTAGCCCCAGTCCTCGGCAATTTTGGCGCAGCGCCCTAAGTCTTGCGGGTTGCTGCCACCCAGCTGTAGGGCTAGAGGGTTCTCGTGCTGATGAAAGGGTAAAAAGCGTTCTGGCCCCGCATGCAAAATAGCGCCTGTAGTAATCATCTCGGTGTAGAGCACGGCTTGTTGGCTGAGTTGGCGCCAAAAGTAACGGCAGTGGCGGTCTGACCAATCCATGAGAGGGGCGCAACAGAATTTTCTATCTAACATATTGATAACTGAGCTTATTGCTGTGTTGATGAGTGAGAGCAGTATGTTGCTCAAAAGTGTACTGTTTGTGTACCATTATAATTTTCAATACCTCTACAGCCCAGTGAATACAAGTTCTAATGAGTTTAGTCTGACCAGTTTATCAGCGGGGCATAACAGAGTTATCTATCTAACGCATTGATAATTAACAACTTTTTTATGGTTTTTGTGGGTGGAGGAAAACGATTGAAGCTTAAAGGCTACGGCCGTATATTTTACGGATTATATTGCTGCCTGACCACTGAATTAATGGTCTGATTAATTAGATTTGTGTAAAACATTAATCACTGTTAGCGGGACTTCATCCCTTTCGTTTATGTGCGGAATAAACTGAATAAAGATAGTGTAAGTTGAAACAAAGCAGGCCTTTACCGATTAAAAATCCGCCAGCCCATAGTGGACGTCTATATCAGCGGTAATGCGCAGCTGCTCAAGCCTGAAAGCTAGTGCAGCTCAGACATTTTTTCGTTTAATAGCTGCGGTGGCTGTGTTATTGATGCCATTTCCCAAAGCTTGTATTAACGCTTTAGTTTGAATTGCTAGGGAAAGGCTTCAAAATGCTGCCCCCATAGTATTAGTTTACTAGCGGTCAGCAGGACAAGGGCTACTTGTCAAAATGAATGACGGTACGAATGCTTTCACCTTTGTGCATTAATTCAAATGACTTATTAATGTCTTTTAGAGACATGGTGTGGGTAATAAAATCACTTAATTTGAACTCTCCTTTCAGGTAGCGCTCTACGTAATCAGGTAACTCAGTACGGCCTTTAACGCCACCAAAGGCAGAGCCTCTCCATACCCGCCCGGTTACTAACTGGAATGGACGGGTTGAAATTTCTTGCCCAGCGCCGGCAACACCAATAACAACTGACTCACCCCAGCCTTTGTGGCAGCACTCTAATGCAGAGCGCATTAAGTTCACGTTACCAATGCATTCGAATGAGTAATCTACACCACCATCGGTTAATTCAACAATGACATCCTGAATGGGTTTGTCATAATCTTTGGGGTTGATAAAATCTGTCGCGCCTAATTTTTTCGCCAGCTCAAATTTACTTTCGTTGATATCAATAGCAATAATCCGACTCGCTTTTGCCATTGTTGCACCGATAACCGCCGAAAGGCCAATCCCGCCAAGTCCAAAGATGGCAACTGTTGCCCCTTCTTCTACCTTAGCCGTATTCATTACCGCGCCCATACCTGTAGTTACGCCACAGCCTAATAAGCAAATTTCTTCTAAAGGGGCTTTTTTATTGACTTTTGCTAAAGAAATTTCGGGTAATACGGTGTATTCAGAGAAAGTTGAACAGCCCATGTAATGGAAGATTGGCTTGCCATCTTTGTAAAAACGGCTGGTGCCATCAGGCATTAGACCCTTGCCTTGAGTTTCACGAATTTTCTGGCAAAGATTAGTTTTACCCGATAAACAGAACTTACATTCGCCACATTCTGGCGTATACAAAGGAATAACATGGTCACCCACCTGTACGCTGGTGACGCCTTCTCCGATTTGTTCAACAATGCCACCACCTTCGTGGCCTAAAATGACGGGGAAAATACCTTCAGGGTCATCTCCTGATAAGGTAAATGCATCGGTATGGCATACGCCTGAAGCAACAACCTTAATGAGCACTTCGCCTTTACGAGGAAGCATTACATCTACTTCTTCGATAGATAATAGTTGTTTAGGCCCCCAGGCTACAGCGGCTTTCGATTTGATAAATTGATCAGACATATTGAGTTCTCACTGTTTAGCTAATGATATTTCATTGGGTGTATAACTTAGGTGTGCCTGTAGTATTGGTCATGTTAGCCTCCCGGTAAGGGCGACGGTGCCGAAGTCAAGAATGGGGCTGGGGTTCATTAAAGCCATTGACCATCCGCTACTTACCTGCGGAAAGAGTGTTTCCTGAACCCCTGTATAGTCGAGGATAAACCCGACAGCTTAGACGGGTTCAGGCCAAACGAATTCAGGACGCAGGCCTTCATAAACCGGGCGGCCGTCTGATGGCTTAGGGTAGCCTTTTGAGGTGTCGTAGAATGCGTGATAAGTGGGCTTGGGGAATGAGTCTTTGTAGCCCATGACGTTTGGCACTGCCACGCGGATGCGTTTTTGTTTGTCATCGAGCATTAGGGCGGCACCACAATCGGCACAGGTGCAAAGCTCGAGTGGGCCGCTTGGGTTGTCCTTATTGAACGGCTGGCGCTTCATTTTTTCGGGGTGATCGGCCGAAAGATCGGCGTGTTTGAAAAAGGCCACATGCGTGGTCTGCTGTCCAGTTACGCCTTTGCAAACATTACAATGACAGACGTGATTGTCGATAGGCTCTGCCTTCGCTTTCATATGAACGTGCTCGCACCCACCGGTATAGGAACGGGTCATGATTTTTCTCCTTTTGTGCGTATCCTGCTGGACTGCACTTTAGTGAAAATATACAACGACAGAAACCTTTACGAAGGCGTCCACCGACGATAGTTATAACGTAACATCATTCACGCTCGGCAGTGCCGGTGCAAGACGTTAAAAACCAGAAAGGCTCTCGGTGTGGGTAGATGTATTTCGCTCATTAATTGTAGTAGGTAATCCATGTAAAGCAACCATAATGGGGGGCATAATATTTTGCTGTGGTAAGTTGGCTACAATAGTATGCATATACTGCCTATGCTCTTTGAATAGCAGTGATTTACAGGGTGATCGTTTTCCTCAGCGGCTGCCAATCATGTTAGTGTTGCAACTCCAAGCCACTACTACTATTTCACCGCAAACGGCCATTGACCCGAATGAGGCGTTTGTGCTTACCAACATATACTCACTTCTTACTAAGCGGAGGTTGTAGTGATAGTCCGAAATAAACCCAATGCGTTGCAGCTACTTTTTATAATGCGCGGCTCTATTGTGCCAGCGATTCTGCCCCAAATTATTTTTGTCGCGTTACTAGGTGGTGGTGTGGCTATAGCCCACGTTTACTACCCTAGTATATTTCCTCAGCAGACACTTGCGCCGTTCGGTTTGCTGGGTGTGGCGCTGTCATTATTTCTTGGCTTTAGAAATAACGCTGCATACGATCGTTGGTGGGAGGCTAGAAAACAATGGGGGCAGCTTATTGTGGACGCTCGAAGCCTCGCCCGTCAGGCAACATCGTATATAGACTCAAGCCTTGATGGCGCGCCAGAAGTTCAACGGCGTCTGGTAAACCTGACTATTGCTTTCAGCCATGCCTTGCGTCACCAGCTTCGAAAAAGTGACCCCTGGGATGACATAGGCCGATACGTTGAAGTAGAGGATATTGAACAACTAGAGCAAGCGAAAAATTTACCCGATAGCTTATTGCGGATGATAGGCAAAAAGTTGGGTAGCTGTAGGCACAAATTGCTGCTTTCTGACTTTCTTATCCAGGGTGTTGATGAGCGCATCACTTCCATGGCAGGCGTGCAAGCGGCCTGCGAGCGAATCCAAAATACACCACTGCCTTTCGCCTATATGCTGCTTGTGCAACGGACAGCTTATCTGTATTGCCTAATGCTACCCTTTGGGCTTGTCGCCTCTCAAGGGTTGGCAACCCCATTGTTTTGCATTGTCGTTGCTTACACCTTTTTTGGACTAGACGCGCTAAGTGAAGAACTGGAAGAACCGTTTGGGTTGTCGACCAACGATCTACCACTGCATGCCATGACACGTACCATTGAGATAAGTTTATTGGAAGCTCTTGGCGATAAAAACATCCCAGAACCCATTGCGCCTATTTCACACTGTTTGAACTAAGCGCTTGCACGTTTTTCAAAAACGAATAAAATATTTTATATGTTTTCGTATATTAACGGGATCGAAATATGCCGTATTTTTTTCTAAAATACGGCTGTTGTTAATCCGGCTAAACAAGAAAATACGACATAAATAATCAGCCTATACAGGGTTCATGAACATCTTTAGGGCCCCCGAGAGCTCTATCTTACATTGAGATTTGAACAGCCATGTAGGCCAAAACCGCAACTAAAAAAGCCGGGAACGAGGAAGGGTGTTCGCGGGAAAATTCTTCTTCAAGAACAACCAGCACGATGCCGCCCGCCACGAATGCCAGTAATAAGGTCACTACAACGGGCGCGATAACGGTTGTGATACCGATAGCCCAACCTAAGATAATCGCGAGGGTCAAAAGCCAGCGTCCAACTCGCTGATAGGCACCTTTATGGATTTCCATCATTCGGTAGTCAACTACTAGAAAATGCACGGCCATAGATAGAACAAAAATGGCGATAAGTAAGGGATCGTTCATCTTTGCAATTAGATATCCGATAATTGCTTTATAGAGTGCATATGAAGCCAGGTGGCTCCAGACCCGAATCTCGGAGCTGTTCGATAGCTGTGGGTTATTCTCAGTCGCCGGTTTTTCTATTAGGCGCTCAAGTCCATAGAATGAGACAAGGCCGATCAGTAATGGCAAAAAGGGATTGTGTTTTAAAATGGCAACCATGGGGCCCATTGAATCAGGAATATCAGCGGTACCCTCGATTATTTTTGGTAACAACCCAAGAAATACATAGCTAATTGAAATACCATCAGCGAATGACAGCCAATATTTTTGTGGCAGTTGTTGCTTCCATCGCAACATGTCAGCCAGTACATGTACAAGGCTGAGAAAGATAACAGCAACCAGTGATAAACTGACAAGACTAATACTGTACATTATTTTAATTCCATAGAAGGGTTATACAGGCGTAGTCCTGCTACTTGAGTGAGTTAATCACTGCCTAGCTTTGTGTCGGATCAGTAAATCGCTGATGCACGAACTCGCGAAAGTATTATTTTGTCTTAAAGTGCCCAAAGCTAAGGAAGGGTATCATGGCAGGCTGATTTACTAAAGATGAGCGGCTCAAGATCAAACGTTGGTGTAGTAGTGTTTCATAGGTATCTTTTGGCACTCAGCAGTCCTAGGGGCTCGTTTTTTTCGTATTTTTTGTCTTATTTACCGTTCGCTTTACGCATATAAGGGGGCTTTAGGCTTTTCCATCTGAGATATCCCTTCGCACTGTATAATCCACTACAGATGCATTAGTTTATATCAGCGCTTTTCAAACGATGGCGTTCTAATTCTCTAGATACATATAAATTTATAGGAAAGAGAAGGAGGCCTTTACGCTTTTAGTTGGTTATAGCAAGGTAGTTTGAGGGGTTAGTAAAAGTAGGTTGCTCAAAAGTGTACCATTTGTGTGCCTCATCGCAGCGTACCTTTGAAGGCAAGCGGCGCTACGAAGCGGCTATCAGTAACAATATGGATATGGGGACTTTTAGCTATTGCGGTATTGACAAAGTCACTCGTCATATGTTTTACGAAGTGGATACCAATCCAGATGTCGACTTCAGTACCTTGCCAAAGCGCAACGTGCGGGCTTGGAAATCGGCGTGCCAGCTGATGATGTGTCATCGGCTGCGGCAGAGCCGTGTGCTCCCTAGTCCTTTGCATATGCGCTGTCGTGGGTGTTACTCTTTTTTAGTCTTTCTGCACTTGTGTATCTCAATACCACAAGCCCTGCGGCTATGATGAGTATTGCACCCGTGACTGAAATAATATCCCACACTTCTCCCCAGAAGAGCCACCCTGTAACAGCGGCTAAAAACACCGAGGAGTAAGTGAAAATACCAACCTGTGACGCCGGGGCCGAAGCAAACCCTCGGGTAACTAAGAGTTGTGTTATCGCGGCTGAACCCCCCAGCGCTACTAATAAGCCCCACTGCCATAGTGTTGGGCTCTGCCATGACCAAGTCAGCGGTATGGCCGTGACTATAGATGCGAAAAAAGCAAAATAAAAAACGATTTTTTGGGCGGGCTCAGTTTTCGATAACTTGCGAATAATGACTTGCCCTAAAGCAATAGAAAAACTACCAGCGACTCCTATAAGCGTATAGGTACTGGTACTACCGTCAGGTTGTAAAATGGCTATGATGCCTAAGAAACCAATTAAAATAGCTAGCGATATCCAGCGGTTAATAGTTTCACCTAAAATAAGAAAGGCGGCAATAGGAATAAAAATAGGTGACATAGTTAACAGCAGCATGGCATTAACGAGCTTTAGCTCTGAAAGAACGTAGATGTAGCTATAGATACCACCCAATCCAAAAATAGCTCTAGCTATATGCCATTGGATAACGGCTATTTTTAAGTGATTTATTTTAAAGCGCACTATCAGTGGCGCGACTGCTAATAAGATGAAGAGGTTTCTAAAAAAGACTATAGCCTCCATAGGGAGGCTGTCGTGAGCCATTTTTATTAGTGCGCCGGTGATAACAGCCATAAATTCAGCGCAAATAATAAATAGCGCTCCAGAAATTAAACTCTGGGAGTAATACATAAGCAGGCTGTTATCAACGTTTGCATTAATGTTTGATCTGCTCTATCGCCCATAAGACATAGCTTGCGTTTGTGTCAGTATAGGCCAAGCTGATAGTTTCCGGTTAGATTTAATATAGTCAATTATTGTACACCTTATTCGGTAAGATAACGCCATTTTCTATAGCATACTGCTCCCAATAGTTGATTAACTCTTGCAGTTTTTTCGGGTGCTGTAATGATAGGTCTTCTAATTCACCAGGATCCTTGTTGAGATCATAAAGTTGCCAGCTGTCGTTACCATAAGGTTCTGGCATATGAATAATTTTCCATGGGCCTTTACGTGCTGCACGATAGCCGAATAACTCCCAACCATAAACCGCATTGTCATCATGAATATAGTCTATGTCTCCTCTTATTACCTGCAGTAATGACTTTCCTAAGTAGCCAGCTTCAGCAAAGGACTTAGCTTTTACTGCATGGGGATTGGCAATATCTAAGATGGTTGTAAAAATATCATTTATGGACACAAAACTATGGTTGATAGTCCTGTGCGTGTCAGCTATGGGGCTCCAGATAAAGGCTGGGGTTCTTATCCCGCCCTCGGATATATAACGCTTAAACATTCTAAGCGGAGCGCTTACTGCATTAGCCCAGCCAGGGCCAAGAAATGAATTGCTTGTTGCACTACCGATATTATCAAGATCATTGTTAAAGTTGTTTTCTGCCCATAGACGAAAATCAATTTTCGTGAGCGGGTCAACGCCGCTAGCGCCATTGTCAGACAAGAAAATAATGACGGTTTTTTTCAATATATTTTTATTTTCCAGATAGCTGATAAGTTCACCTACGCTATGATCAATGGTTTCAATCATTGCGGCATAAACTTCCATTTTTCGTGCTTCTATTTGCTGTTCACTTGTCGATAGGGCATTCCAAGGAGTTAGATCTGGAACTTGGCTAAAAGCTTTGGTGTTGTTATCAATCAGCCCCATTTTTTTCATGCGAGTCATGCGTGTGTTGCGTAAAGACGCATAGCCTTGATCATATTTTCCACGATACTTTTGAATTACGGCTTTAGGAGCCTGCAGTGGTGCGTGTGGTGCGGTAAATGCTAAATAAGAAAAAAACGGGCGCTGCTGCGCTAAAGATTCGTCTATATAGATTTTAGCCTTATCGGAAAAAAAATAAGAGGAGTAGCTGCCTGCAGGCAATTTGGCAGGTTGCCCATCTTCTAGATAATGGACCTCACGAGGTTTAGGGAGAAAGTTCAGGTTGTTAAAATGGTTACCGCCTGGGCCCATAAGAGCAAAGGAGCGATCAAAGCCTTTAGCAGCCGGCCCGTGCTCAACGGCTTCCCCTAAATGCCATTTTCCCACCATAGATGTATGGTAACCCTGTTTAGATAATAGTGTGGCGATGGTTCTTTTATCGGAGGGTAAATAACCTTCATAACCAGGCTTTCCTTTTTGATTGTCTGCTATTTCATCAAGAAAATTGCCGAATCCTGCAAGATGGTGATCAATACCTGTCATCAATGTTGCTCGGGTAGTAGAGCACATAGGGGTGGCGTGAAAATTGGTAAACCTTATTCCTTTATAGGCAAGCTTGTCTAAGTTAGGTGTGTCGATTTCACTGCCAAAACTGCCTATATCTGAATAACCCATATCATCGACGACTATCAATACTATATTCGGTTGTGATCCATGCACTGGTACAGTTGCGGGAGCAGTGGTAGCCCTCGCAGCATGATTACAGGAAGAGACTGCCACCAAAGTTATAACTATTGATAGTCGAAAGAGGTTTTTTTTTGCGAACTGGGCCACCAAAGAATATCTCCTAGATTGATGTCTGATCGTTTTAAAAAAGGCCCGCAAAGGGCCAGAAGAGGGAGTAGTGATATTCAAGGGCGGTGGGTTATCCTTTCGCCTTTGAGGGCTTTTAAGGCCAGTTTAAAAAGAGGCGCTTAGGGTTACGCCATAGCTGGCAGGGTTATTGATATAAGCTTGGATGTCACCGGAAACGCCTTCGGCCATATTTTGGAAGTACAATTCATTAGTAATATTTTTACCCCATACTGAAGCAGTATATTGTTGCTCCTGACCAAATTGATAGGATGCTGATGCATTAAAAATAGTGTAGCTGTCGGCAGTTAGTAGCGGGTTATTACCGATATCAAATTCTCTTTCGGCGGTGTAATTACCATCTAGCTGTATTGAGAAGATTCCGCCCTCTGTCCAATTCACATCCCACTCTTTCCTGATAACGACTGTTGCGGTCAGCTCTGGTGAGTTGACCAGGTTATTGCCTTCAAGATCATTACCTGTGGTGTCATCTTTTTTGATTTCGGTGGTTAGCCAGCCCATATTTACATCTACACTAAGACCTTCTACGGATTGTGGTAACCAGTTCAATTCAAGCTCTACGCCGGCAGTACTAGAAGAGTCAATATTGACTAGGTTGCCGGTTTGCTCGCCCGCAATGATTACGAAAGTTTGCAGTTGTTGATTTTGGTAGTCGTTGTAAAAAACAGCAAGATTAGTTCTCAAGCTGCGCTCTAACCAATCTGTTTTAACCCCAACCTCATAAGCCCATACGGTTTCTGGATCAACGGGTTTATCAAGACCTCCGCCGGCAATAATCGCAGGTCCGGTAGCAAAACTACCTGCTTTGATGCCGCGTGAAGCACTGGCGTAGATTAGTGTGTCATCTTGCATTTTATATTCGAGTCCGAATTTTGCACCCCAGTCGCGCCAGGTTTTACTAAAGTCTGACTTGGGAAATAATATTTCTGCGCCATTGTTCAGCAGATCTTGGTAGCGCAGGCCATCAGAGCCATCAGTGACAGCGGCGAGACCTGCAGTTTGAGTGCGTATCACCTCACCGCTACCGTCTTTTTTCTCTTCTGAATAACGTCCACCTACAATCAGGGTTAGTTTATCGTTAATATCCCATTCGAATTCTGAAAAACCAGAATAAACAGTATCCGACTGTATTAATCGCGAAGATCGGCCGCCTCCCATTCCGGCTCTAGCCTGCGGTAAAGAAATTATAACTTCGGCGTCTAGGTCTTCTTTAAAATAATAAAGTCCAGCTATCCAGCGTGTGTCTTGATCTTCCGGTGAAGAAAAGCGTAACTCTTGTGAAATTTGTTCCTGATCGGCATTTTGATAAAAATTATAAACTGTAAACTGTAAAGGGTGAGGCATCATCATCATGAGCAAATCTAAATTCGTTTTCTTTGTAACCTGTAATGGATGTCAGCGTAAAGGATGAGAAATCATGGGTAATATTTAAGAAGCTTCCCCAATCGGTTATTTTGTCTATGGGTGAGGTTAGGTCGGCGCTAATATCAAAGTCATCAGTATCGGCATATCCCTGGTCACCGGCCCAATTTGCACTGACGCAGCCGCTACCTAGGTCACCCTTGCCGGGTAGTGGACAGTTGCCAGTTAAGCCGTTCTTAAAGTCCACGGTAGAGGCGTCAATATTATTAGGGTCTAGCAATCCAATAGTTTTAATGCGGCGGGAGTCGGCATCAACCTGCCCCCAGTGGTAGTTGAAAAGTATTTCTGTTTCATCGGATGGCTCCCATACAAGCTGGGCTCGAATGGCCTTTTTGTCCTGTTCAGAGTCATCATCGCCGGTAAACTTATTATCGAATATGCCATCTCTATCACGTGAGTTAACGGCAATACGTGCGGCAGCAGTATCGCCCAGATCAAAACCCACGGCGGCGTCGAAATCAAGTTGATTAAAGCGACCATAAGTGACTGCGATGTCACCAGTAGTGCCAGACCCTACCTTGGGGCGTTTACTGATAAAGTTAACTGCGCCACCGGTGGTATTGCGGCCATACAGTGTGTTTTGAGGGCCGCGCACAACTTCAATTCGTTCTAAATCGAATAGAAACAAGCCGCTAGCTTGAGGTGAGTTCAAATTAATTTCATCTTGAAATAAGCCCACAGGCTGAACTGCATTCAGATTAAAGGTTGAAAAGCTTAGGCCACGCATAGATACCTGTGCCTGTGATTCTGAGGCATTGGTTTGCAGTGATATATTCGGTAGGCGATCAAAGAGATCCCGACCGCTTTTAATATTGAGCCGGTTGAGATCGTCACTAGTCATGGCGGACACGGCTGCGCCTACATCTTGTAATGACTCAGATCGCTTTTGGGCGGTAACCACAACTTCTTCCAGTGTAGCTGCAGTGGCTGTGGTTGATAGCGAAGCTAACCCTATAGCTGCTATGAGTTTGTACATACGATTGTTATGAGCTAAATAGCTGTTGATAGTCATGTGCTTTATCCCCTAACCAGTTTATGGTGTTTGATTATTTTATTTGTGGTTATTTAACCATTCCCTATCAGTAGAGACGAGCCGCTGTTATTAAGCTTTTAAATACTGTAGTAAGAACCTTGGTATAAATATATTTTAATATACTTAATTGAGTGGTAAGTTATGCAAAACACTTTGTTTCTATAAAATCTCATCGAGGCACCATGGAATTAAGACAATTACGACATTTTATCGCCATTGCTGAAGCGGAAAACATGCGGGTGGCCAGTGAGAAGGTGCATCTTAGTCACCCCGCGTTGAGTCTTAGTCTTAAAAGCCTTGAAGATGGCCTTGATGTGAAATTGTTTGATAGAAATAGTAGGGGGGTTAAGCTCACTGATCCAGGTAAGCATTTTTTAAAATATGCCTATTCTATTTTGAAACAGGTCGATACTGCCCAATCTTCTGTTAAGAGTTTTCATAGCAACCCTTCCGGCTTGGTGAGGATAGGCTGTACACAGGGGGTCTCTAATGTGCTGGGCGTGCCTATTTATAAAGCCCTTATCAAGGAATATCCAGAAATAGAAGTGGAACTAGACGACTCGCAAACGCCTTTTTTACAAAAGTTGTTTGATGTTGATTTAATCGATTTAATGATTACTTTCGATATTAAAGATCAGCAGCGCTACCAATGTGATGCGTTGATAGAAGAGGAGTTTTTTTTAGTTGGGAAAGGTTCTTCTCAGCAAGAATCAGTTGAGTTTAGCGAGCTGGCTAAGTATTCAATTATCTCGAACCGAGATCAGTCGTCCGCCTACCTGACTTATGAAAAATTTCAAAAAGAAACCGGAGTGTCCTTAAATATTGTACCAGGGCTTGGCTCTGCGATGGGTGATTTAGCGTTAGCTGAATCAGGATTTGGGAGTGTCATCATACCCTCATCGCTTTTTTTTAATCGCCTTAAAGGTGGCGAATTTACAGCACAGCGTATTATAAACCCGACCATTTATAGGAAAGCTTATTTAATTTCTCCGCTGCATAGGACTTTATCCAGAGCAGGTATGGCTGTCGTTGATATTATCAAACAATCGGTTAAAGAGGTTCATCAAAAAGGAGAGTGGCAGGGGAATTTACTGCTAAGTTAATTGTGTTATTTTGAATTGGTTTTCTAAAGTGAAAAAACGCCTAGTGGTTAGCTAGGCGTTTTGTTTTGTGCAGTATCTAAGTGCATGAATTATGCATTAAGATTTTGTTCTATAAAATCCCAGTTGATTAAGTGAGCGAAAAAGTTCGTTACATAATCGGGGCGTTTATTTTGATAGTCTAGGTAATAGGCATGTTCCCATACATCTAGCGTTATCAGGGGTTGTTGACCATTGCTGAGCGGGTTAACGGCGTCGCTGGTGGAGGTGATTGCTAATGAGCCATCTTTATTTTTTACTAACCATGCCCAGCCCGAACCAAATTGCTGAGTGGCGGCAGCGGTGAATTGTTCTATAAAACTATCCACTGAGCCAAAGCTTTCTGTCAATATTTTTGCCAAGGCCTCGCTAGGTTTGCCGTTGTTGCTTGGGCACATTGATTGCCAATAAAAAGTATGATTCCACACCTGTGCGGCCAAGTTATAGATTGAACCATCGCTATGGCTAATTAACTGCTCTAGTGTCATAGCTTGCATAGGCGCATCAGCCTTCGTCAAGGCTTGGTTAAGTTTATCGACATAGCCCTGGTGGTGCTTATGGTAGTGGAAGCTGATGGTTTGTTGGCTTATATGGGGGCTAAGTGCGTCTTCCGAATAGGGTAGTTCTGCTAGTGTAAACATTATTTCTCCATAGTCAGGTTAAATAGATTATCAACCGTCCTAAAAACTATAACAGCGATGACGGGTAGTTTGAAAGAACAGTCTTTGACGGCTGTCGCAATGTTAACTATCGCTAGATGCTGACGGTAGTAGAAAGCTACAGCCGGTAATAGTCGCTTGTAGGCCGCTTAAATTTGAACTATTGTGGCGTTTAATGGCCCAAGCATAGCTTCTTGCTCACTAGCTAGCAGCGCTTAAAAGACCTGATGAACTACCCATGCATATAGCAAAACTCAAACAACTTATAGCAGTGCTGCTGATGCTGGCTTTAGCCGGCCAAGCGGTAGCGTCTGCCAGTATGGCTTGTTTGGGGGCGTCATCGGCTGCCAGCCATCAACAAACAATGGTGGCCGATACTATAGTTATGAACATGGCTATGAGCATGACTATGACTGCGGGCGCTATGGATCATAGCCAACATCAAGCTAATGCTAGCGATAGTAGCCAGCTGGGCTGCTGCCCTAGTTGCGACTGTAGCTTAGGTGGCTGTAGTACGGTAATCACCTTTGTTACATCGCCTTTATTAGCTAGCAAGCTGCACGCAAGCGTGCCTCCCCATCGTAATACTATGGCCTTTAATACCTTGGCCAACTCCCTATATCGTCCTCCTATTCGTCACTAACATAGGATAAGTGCGCCTAAAATTTGGCCTACTTACGTCTTACTTTTCTGTAGTTAATTGTCATATTGCAACATAAATACATTAATAGCCGTATAAGCATGTTCGCTAAGGCATGGCTTTAAAGAGGTATGTAATGAACAAAAAAATACACGGATCGGGCTTGATAAGCTCGTCTACCGTTTCTCGTCGCCGCTTTGTTACCGGCATGGCTGCAGGTTCAGCCTTGTTGAGCTTGGGCATGGGGATAATGAGCACAGGCACCGCTAATGCATCAGTATTGCCGCGCACGGGGCCTAGCACCCTGCGGGGCAAACAGTTTGATCTCACCATAGGCTATCAAGATGTAAACTTTACCGGTGCACCTAGCGTGGCTACCACGGTGAATGGTTCGCTGCCGGCACCGGTACTGCGCTGGCGTGAAGGGGATAGGGTGACGCTGCGGGTCAAAAATAATTTGTCCGTCGACACATCAATACATTGGCACGGCATGATTTTACCTACGGGTATGGACGGGGTGCCGGGTTTAAGCTTCGCCGGTATTAAACCCGGTAGCAGTTTTGAATATCAGTTTGATGTTAAGCAAAGCGGCACTTATTGGTATCACAGCCATTCGGGCTTTCAAGAGCCTACTGGCGTGTATGGTGCAATAGTCATAGATCCCAAGCTGCCAGACCCAGTGAGCTACGATAGAGACCATGTGGTAGTGCTATCGGATTGGTCAGACGATTCCCCTCACGATATTTATGCCAGGCTAAAAAAACTCAGCCATTACTATAACTTTCGCGAACGCACCGCCGCTGATCTGTGGCGTGATATCAAAGAAAAAGGCATAGCCCAAACGTGGGATGAGCGCGCTATGTGGAATCAAATGCGCATGAGCGAAACCGACATCTCAGACGTAACCGGTTATACCTACACCTATCTTATGAATGGCGTCACCCCGGACGATGGCTGGGTAGGTTTGTTTAAGCGCGGTGAAAAAATTCGGCTGCGCTTTATAAACGCCTCATCCATGAGCATTTTTGATGTGCGCATACCCGGCTTGAAAATGACCGTGGTAGCCGCCGATGGCCAAAATGTGCAGCCGGTTAGTGTGGATGAATTTCGTATAGGCGTTGCCGAAACCTACGATGTTATCGTCGAGCCCAGTGCCGATAGCGCCTACACCTTATTTGCCCAAACGATAGATAGAACAGGTTATGCCTGCGGTAGCCTTACCCCGGACGCTTCCGTGCGCGCAGCCATACCGGCTATGGATAAAGCCCCCGTGTTATCGCACCGTGATATGGGTATGGCTATGGACATGGATCACAGCCAGCATGCCATGGGCGCAGTGGCGGCTAGCAAAAAAATGGATCATAGCCAGCACGAGATGCCAGCCAGCAAAAAGATGGACCACAGCCAGCACGATATGAGTAGCATGCAAGGCAGCGATAAGATGGATCACAGCCAGCACGACATGGGGGCAATGCAAGGTATGGATCACAGCCAGCAACCCATGTCAGGTATGAAAACCATGGCTGAGCACAGCAGCGATAGCGGCGGCCAAGCATTAGGCAAGGCTGGTTTTGGTAGCAGCGCAGAGATTAGTCATCACGCCAGTGAAGCTGGCCCGCAGGTTGATATGCAGGCCGGTAGCCCGCAAAGCGGCTTGTATGATCCCGGCATAGGCTTGCGCAACCACCAGCAGTTGTACGGTAGGCGGGTATTAAATTATGGCGACTTGAAAAACTTATATCGCAGCCACGATTCGCGCGAACCTACTAGGGAAATAGAGCTGCATCTTACCGGCAATATGAGCCGTTATATGTGGTCGGTGAATGGTATTAAGTTTGCCGATGCAGAGCCTTTGCAATTGAAGTACGGCGAGCGTGTACGCTTTACTTTAGTCAACGACACCATGATGACTCACCCCATGCACTTACACGGCATGTGGAGCGAACTAGAAACCGGCGATGCCGATTACATTCCTCGTAAACATACCGTTATCGTGCAGCCGGGCTCAAAAATTAGTTACTTAGTCAGCGCCGACGCCTTAGGCCGCTGGGCCTACCATTGCCACTTGGTTTACCACATGCCAGGTATGTTTCGTGAAGTGCGAGTGAGCTAAGGAGAATTGAATAATGAGAAAATGTAGTCAGCAACAATGCCATAAAGGTATTACGGCAGCGGCAATGTCGTTGTTAGTCGCACTAAGCCCCGCGGCGTATGCCGGTGGCAAAGATGACCCCTTGTTAAGCAAAGTCATGATCGATCAGTTAGAAGTACGCGATAGCGATGAGGATAACCCCTGGGTGTTAGAGGGGCAGGCTTGGTTGGGTAAAGACCTGCAAAAACTCTGGTTAAAAGTCGACGCGGAGCGGGTAGATGGCGCCACCGAAGAGTTGGAGTTACAGGCGTTATATAGCCAAGCTATTGCTCCTTATTGGGATTTACAAGTTGGGCTGCGACGAGATAGCAAACCCACACCCAGCCGTAACTGGGCAGTTATTGGTGTGCAAGGTTTATCGCCGTATTTTTTTGAAATTGATACCGCTTTATTTATCGGTGAGAGTGGCCGCAGCGCGCTGCGAGTGCAAGCCGAGTACGAAATACTGTTCACCCAACAACTGATTTTAAGCCCAGAAATTGAAGCCAATTTTTATGGCCAAAACGATAGCGAGTTAGGTATAGGCTCTGGATTATCTGATGTGCAAGCGGGTTTACGATTGCGCTATGAAATTCGCCGCGAGTTTGCGCCTTATATAGGTATTAATTGGCAAAAGAGCTTTGGCAATAGCGCCGACTATGCGCGTAGCGCCGGTCATGATGTTCAAGACAGCCAATGGGTAGTCGGTATACGTGCGTGGTTTTAATAGCTGTACGTAGGCATTGAGCATTAATCAATATTTTAAAATATCTAGGAATATTAAATGAAAAATACAAATTATAGTGTAGCCATTTTACTCGCCAGCCTTTTTTGTGCATCGGCTGTTAATGCACATGATCCTTCACAGCACGCCGTTAAAGCTGAAAAGCCTAACTGTGAAGCTATGGCTAACAGCGAGCATGGCAAAATGGATGCCAAGGATACGGTCATGGTAGCAATGATGAAACGCTGTCAGCAGCAAACTTCTACTGAGGGCCATGGTGATAGCCATCAACAGCAAACCACCGGTGATATTCATGATCATAGCGAAAGCAAAATGGGTCAGCCGCAAGGTAGCGATAGCCATAACCATTAGTCTAACTAGTAAGTAATACCGCAATAGTGTAACAGCCACATTGCAGGCTGTTACAGCGGTGCTTATCCATAATTAATGTGATATCAACAGGACATAAACCATGAGAGTAGTGAAATACTTTATTGTTATAGCGGTCGCTTTACTGGCGGCGGCTATAATTTATATCTATGCAGGTATTTATCCTATGGGAGCTGATGTGCCCCATAACAAATTAAGCTATTGGTTATTAGAAACGGTAAGAGAGCAATCGGTAGCGTCAGCGTCAAAAGATATCAGGGTGCCAGCTTTAGATGACCCAGAATTATTATTGGCAGGCGGCGCGGACTATAACGATATGTGTACAGCTTGCCATTTAAAGCCTGGCCAAGAGCAAAGTGATATGAGTATAGGGCTATACCCTAAGCCACCCAATTTGAGCCTAAAAACTAAAGGCCATGGCGATGCAGTGCAAAATAGTCGGCGCCAGTTTTGGATAATCAAACACGGCATTAAAGCATCGGGCATGCCTGCATGGGGGCCTACCCATGACGATGAGCGTATATGGGCCATGGTGGCTTTTTTACAAAAACTGCCTGAACTTACACCACTGCAATATCAAATTGTTACTGCACGGAATAGCAGCAGTACGCAGCCTCACCATTAAAGAGCGGAGCCATAATGCACACTATTATTGGGTTAGTCCTAGCCTCTTTATTAGCCACTACAGCACTTGCGCATAGCGGGGCAGATCCCGCACGCGAGCTAGCCAAAAAACGTAGCTACCTTTTGCAATATCAAGCCGATTATCTGGCGTTAACAAGCACGTCCGAAAAACTAAGCAGCCTTAACAATCAGCTGACAACATTACATAGTACCCTCCTACTATTAAGAAATACTTTAGCTAAAGATGGCTTAGCCATACCCTCGAATAGCAGCCGTTATGATGTTGACTATATGGAGGTCATGACAGACAGTCTCGAGGATATGGGCACAACATTACAGCAGCTAGAGGCAGCCATAGACGCTGCTGAGTAATACTAAGTCTGCTGGTATCGGGCAATGAAAAACAGCCTGATAGATATGCAGACGTTACGCAAGCAGCTAAATGAGGCTATAGACGATTGAGCCACTATATTGTTGTGGTAGCGCTAAGCGTTAGAATTTTAGACTCAGTTTGGCAGGAGTGAACCTTAGAAAAGAACCTATGTCCATCTCACTTGATGCAGGTCAATACGTGGAAGCGCTGCTGGCTGTACCCTATTGATTCTTCGTATAAGGGTAAATTCATGATTCGTTTTGTCAGTATAGTCATAGTCATATGGGGGTTGATTGTTCAGCCGCTAATGGCTGCCGCTATGCCTGCAAAAATGATGATGGATAGTTCCCATTCCTCCGTACCTGTCGATAGACTTATGGATATGGTTGCCGACGCAGATGTATCAGCTCATGCCAGACATCATGATGGCACCGCTCAATTACCGGGAGCTTCCCCCCAAGTTCCTTGCCACGAGAAAAGTGCTGACGACTCTTCGTCAGAGCATTGTGACATGTGTAGTGATAATTGTATCTGTGCTACCTCTTGTGTAGTGGGCAGTGGTGTGGCGGCATTTCAAACATTGCCGGTTAATCTTCTCCTAAACAGCCACGCACAGATCATTAGCGCCATCGAACCTCGTAGCTACGCGCTACCTTCTCGTATTTTCCATCCCCCAAAACACGCCTAAGCTCTCCGGAATGGCGTTGCTACGCCTGATTTTTCGGACTCCGTAGATATTTGACTGTTGACCTTGCTGTTACACCCAGGTTGTACGATCAAACTTTTCTTTTCGCATATTTTTTGCCATGTCCAAATAGAGCGTTTGGAACGCCGAGCATAAGACTAGTATCGCCAAACGATTTAACGACAGTGCAGGCACAATGTTGCCTATGTCATGATTATGTTTGGTTTTTTATTGCAATGGCCAACCATTTCAACGCTCGTCATGTTTTCTATTTTATTAATGGTTTATTTGCGCCTGTCGAAAGCAGAAGAACAACAGACTATTGAACAGTTCGACGATTAATATCTTCACAATAGGAAGTAGACGCCATCGTTTATTCCTAAATCAGGATCAGTGTAGGAGGGTAGTATTTATGAATAATAAGCGGAAATATGAAGTGGCTGCTAATGAAAATTATTTGATGACAAGGCATCTACGATTAGAAGGTGCAGTAGATAAAAATCACCAGATTATAGCAGCGGAAATTGGCCAGCTGGTGGGCGTAGATGCAGTTTCGATTAACGTTTCAGAAAGCTTGTTGAATATAAGTTATGACGCATCGAAACGACAACTGGACGAAATTGAAGAAATAATCAGGAAATATGAATGTGATATTTCTCATGACTGGTGGACGAATTTTAAAGAGGGCTATTACAAATTTGTTGACCAGAACGTTAAAGACAATGCCAGTCATGAGCCATGGAGTTGCCATAAACGTCCGCCCGGACGATAGGCCTATCCAAAAAAGGAGACATGTTATGAAAATTACAAACTTAGCAATCACCACAGCAGTCACGGTTTTTATCTCTACTGTTTCAATTGCAAGCTTGGCCGAGTCCAGTGTTGATGAGTTAGCGAAACGTGTTGAGCGTATGCAACAGGAAATGGATGTACTTAAGCAGCAGCTTAAAAATAGCGCGAGCAAAGAGGAGGTTGAAGTTATCAAGCAAGATGTCGCTACCGCTGGCGAATGGTTACAGCCTGATACCTTAATTCATATGTCCGGTTATGCCGATGTGGGATACACCGATACTGAGTCGGCTGACGGTAGTTTTAATGTCGGTACTTTCTCGCCCATCTTTCATTTTCAATATCGCGATATAGTGATGTTGGAAGCGGAGCTAGAGATTGAGGTGGGTGATGATGGAGAAACTGAGACAGCTTTGGAGTACCTGACTATCGACTGGTTTATGAACGATTATATGACCTTGGTGGGAGGGAAGTTTTTGAGTCCTGTTGGTCAATTTCGCCAAAATTTACACCCGTCCTGGATTAATAAACTTCCCTCAGCACCACCGGGGTTTGGTCACGATGGCGCCGCGCCCGTATCTGATGTGGGATTCCAATTACGCGGCGGGTTTCCTATCGGAAGCGTTCGCACCAATTACGCTCTCTATGTGAGTAATGGTCCAGAGCTAGTTGCTGAGATGGAAGAAGAGGATGGCGAAATTGAGTTTGAACTTGATGGCGTTGAAGCAGAAGGTTTCGGTTCAGACAATGATGGTGAAAAAGTCGTAGGTGGTCGGCTGGGCTTAATTCCATTTGCGGGGTTTGAATTAGGTATTTCTGCTGCGAGTGGCCAAGCCACAGTCACGTCAATTCATGGAGGGGATAGCAGCTTACTCGGTGGTGAGCGTGCGCGTGATTATGATGTGATTGGAGCTGATTTTAATTGGCAATACAAAGCTTTTAATCTACGCGGTGAATATGTAGAGACTGAGGTTGGTGCTGATACCGGTAGTGGTACCGCCGCATCAAATGGTGCGACCTGGGACACTTGGTACACACAGGGATCCTATCGCTTGTATCAATCCAAATGGGAGTTGGTGGGTCGCTATACGGATTTCGACTCGCCCCATAACACTCAAGACCAGCAACAGTGGGCACTAGGCGTGAACTATCTATTCACCAATAATTTTATCGGAAAGTTCAGTTATGAATTTAACGATGGACAAACTGGTAGCGACGCCGATGATGACCGATTTTTGTTTCAGATGGCCTATGGTTTTTAATCAAAGGACTTCTAACAGAGGGTAATAGTAATGAAAATTACAATTAGAAAAAGTATTTATAACAACAGTAAAATGATTATTTTGTTCTTGGTTGTTGGGATGGCATCCCCATTGGTGATGGCGTTTGATTATCCAGAAGCAGGTGATTTTGCCAAAGGCAGTAAGGCTTGGTCAGAAAATTGTATGCGTTGCCACAATATGCGTAGCCCAAGCGATCTTCGCGACGACCAATGGGTCACAACCGTCTTTCATATGCGAGCAAGGGCTGGGCTTACCGGGCAGGAGAGTCGTGACATCTTAACTTTTTTGCAAGGCTCGAATGCCAAAGTGAAAAAGGATAGACAGATTATGGCTAAGCCACTAGCAGTATCGATGCCAGCAACTCAATCTGGAAAAAGTATCTATGAGAAAAATTGTGTTGCTTGTCATGGTGTAAATGGCAAAGGAAGTTTGCCTGGAGTGCCTGACTTTACTGCAAAAAGTGGTCGTTTATTAAAGAGTGACAGGGAACTGCTCAGCAATATTACCAACGGTTTTCAAAGCCCAGGTAGCTCGATGCCTATGCCGCCAAAAGGTGGAAATAGCAGTCTGACAGAAGGGAATATTCAAGCTGTATTGAGCTATATACAAGCATCATTTGGTCGTTTAAGTAGCAGTGAATAAAGATCTTATGATAAGGCCGGAAAGTGAGATGACTACAACGATGGAGTGTTTACGGCTCGTTCCAATATTTGCACCATACGGGCTGGAGCGGGACGGGTATTCAAGGGCGTACTGGCACCGACGAATTTAATGGAAATTGGCGTGAATAAAAATGCATTGGCATGAACTTATTTGTAGCAGCAAAGAAGTTGGTGTCTTGCCCACCAAAATTGATTAATTAACCATGACAAGAGATACGAATATAAAAATTAAAGCCATAGTACTTCTACCAGTTGTTGGTGTGACGGCGTTCCTTTTTCATTTTGTCTGGGAAATGTGGCAAGCGCCGTTCTATCAGGGTATGTCTGAGTCTTCACATTGGAGTTCCGTGATTTTATGCAGCAGAGCTTCTTTGGGGGACGCGTTTATCGCTATGTTCGCCTATCTGCTAGTGGCCTGGGTTTCCAGAAATTTTGCCTGGATTTATAAAATGAAAATGGGCTGGTGTAGGATATATATAGCTATAGGATTGGTAATTACCCTAATTCTTGAATATTTAGCCACCGAGGTTTTTGATCGATGGCAATACAGCGAAATTATGCCCCAGCTCTGGGGGTTAGGGACGGGGATTACTCCGATTATCCAGTGGTTGATTGTACCTCTGGTCAGTTTGTGGGCGGCCAGGATTTTTTGTCTTGGGCTGAATAGGCGTAAATAAGTTATGGCAGGGTTATGAGCTTAGAAAAATATCCGGTTTGCACAATGGAAGTTTCAGCGGCAGCGTTGCGCCTTAACGATCGAGGGATAGGGTTCTCGTTTTGCTCGGAGCAATGCAGAAATCGATTTGCCCACTGCTCGCGTCTGTTTTTTGGGGGGATCGGTTGAGGAAATCGGAGAAACAAGAAGCTACGGTGGTAAAAAAGGCCCACAATATAAAACTGAAGGCGTTACCATATATGGCTACCCGGGAACAACTGACTGCTAAACTCGGAGCACTGATGGGAATTGAAAGTGTTGAGGTGAGCACGGGCGAAATGAGCCTAGTTTACGACCTGTTACAAGTGTCGATGAAGAATATAGAAAATGTAATCTTTCAGACGCAGGGCCACATGAAACAAACAATGACGGATAAATTGCGCAAAGGTCTTATTCAATATTCTGAGGAATGTGAACTGGATAATCTGGCGCACCTAAGTGAAAGACGTGGTTGCCACTAATGGCAGCCTCAATAGAAGGAAGAATTTGTGATGAAACAACTCGCCAGCTTATCTGCTAATGCAGTATTTTGTCGGTGGATGTATCGATTCGTTTTTACCTGCAATAAATACTTTGTTGGTGCGGCTATTATCTGCCTTGCCTTAAGCGTTGAAACGTTGCAGGCCGATGAACACCCACAGGGCAAGTTGCTGAGTGCGCAGGCAGCGGTTAAAATTGCCGTTCGTGATAATCCGAACCTTGCCCAAATGCAAGCACGCTATGAAGCGTTGGCGGAAGTCCCTTCACAGGTTGGCACATTACCGGATCCAATGGTTAGCTTTAACGCGATGAACTTTCCCACTGATACCTTTGATAGGGAGCAGGAAGCGATGACGCAGACGCAGATAGGTTTTAGCCAAGTGTTCCCTTTTCCCGGCAAGCTGCGTTTGAAGGAAGAAGCTGCTGAATACGATGCTTTGGCTGCAGGGCATACTGTGGAAGAGGTTCGCTTGCAACTTATTAACAATGTTAAAGCTAAATGGTGGCAACTTTACTATTTAGATCGCGCTCTTAAAACAGTGGATATAAATCAAAGTCTATTAGGCCAGTTTATCAGCGTAGCAAAAACAAAATACGAAACGGGAAAAGGTTTACAGCAGGATGTTTTACTTGCACAGCTAGAATTATCCAAGCTTATCGATCAAAAAATTCAACTTCAAGCAATACGAAGAAACCAAGCTATTCAGATTAATATCCTTATGGCTAGGCCCGCGAATGAAGTTGTCTCGTTACCGAATCAAGTATCAAAG
Organism: Dasania marina DSM 21967; assembly: GCF_000373485.1. NCBI lineage: Bacteria > Pseudomonadati > Pseudomonadota > Gammaproteobacteria > Cellvibrionales > Spongiibacteraceae > Dasania > Dasania marina. The sequence continues at coordinate 46,575 of NZ_KB891590.1, read as the reverse complement.
ATGATGCCCAAGCTTGTCGATGAAGCGGTGCTTTACCAATTGGCAGAAGCTGCTAGGCCGCGTTTAAAACAGATGGAAACACAGCTGAATGCGGCGCAATCGCGTCTCGACTTGGCTAAGCGTGACTATTACCCTGATTTCACTGTAGGTGTTACCTACGGTGACCGTAGCGGTTATAACCCATTGCCGCGAGGTGGTGCACGTTCAGATTTTGTGTCTGTTATGGTGGGCGTAAAAATACCGTTGTATGCAGGTAGTAAACAATCAAAAGCAGTGTCGCAAAAAAGTTATGAGCTACAAAAAAACCATTATGCGTTATTAGACGAAAAAAATAGAGTTATGGCCACTATCTCAACGGCGGTTACAGATTATCACCGAGCAAAAAAACAATTATCGCTTTTTGGCAGCGGTATTGTGCCGCAAGCACAGCAAACGGTGGAATCTATGTTAGCGGGTTATCAGGTTAGTGAAGTGGATTTTCTTAATCTGGTTCGTAGCCAAATGACCCTCTTTAATTATGAATTACAATATTGGAAAGCGTTGAGCGATGCGAAACAAGCATTAGCGCGCCTGGAAGCCGCTGTCGGTGAGGAATCTGTTTATGAATAAATCTATCCTATGGGCTTCAATTACTATGCTTATTGTTGGTGTAGCAACGGGCTATCTACTATTTGGTAATGACAATGCTGCTAAGGCTGTAGGTGAGCGTTTAGTTCAGGGATCAGCTCAGAGTTTGTCTCAGGAGGAAAAGAAACCGCTGTTTTACCGCAACCCAATGAATCCGGATGTCACCTCACCGTCACCTGCTAAAGATGCTATGGGTATGGACTATGTGCCGGTGTATGCCGATAACGAGGCCAGTAAGGTGGTGGGCACGGTAAAAATTAACCCCGTGGTGGTGCAGAATATCGGCGTTCGTACAGCAATAGCTCAGCGGACATCCCTCAGCCGAACGATTCGTGCCGTGGGTCGAGTCGATTTTGATGAGGAAAGCATGTTGCGCTTGCACCCCAAAGTAGAAGGGTGGGTCGAAGAAATGCGCGTGGATAAAACGGGGCAGGCCGTCGCTAAGGACGATGTTCTGTTGAGTATTTATTCACCGAAACTGGTTTCAACGCAGCAAGAATACTTATTAGCACTTAATAATTTGTCGACATTGAGTAAGAGCCCTTTCGAACAAATTCGAAAAGGGGCTGAACAGTTAGTTAAAAGCTCTCTCGAACGTTTGCGATTGTTAGATGTACCAACACATCAGATTAAGACTTTAGAACGAACCCGAACTATTCAAAAAACCCTGCATATACACGCACCGGTAAACGGCACGGTTATCAATATTGGTGCACGTCAGGGTCAATTTGTGACACCGAATACTGAGCTATACATGATGGTTGATTTGAATAAGGTCTGGGTCTATGCGGAAGTCTACGAATATGAATTACCGTGGGTTAAGTTAGGTGATGAAGTTGAAATGACCTTGGCTTCTGTGCCGGGTAAGACTTTTAAGGGCTCTCTCTCCTATATCTATCCTTACGCTGAGTCAAAAACGCGGACTACTAAGCTGCGTTTAATTTTTGATAACAGTGAGTCGCTATTACGCCCTGATATGTTTGCGCAACTTAGCATTCATTCAGATCCCCTGGATGATGTAATCGTCATACCTGCTGAGGCGGTTATTCGTACAGGTGATCGTACACAGGTTTTTATCGTGAGAGGCCCAGGGAAATTTGAACCCAGAATCGTCACCTTGGGTATAGAGTCAAATGGCAAGGTGGCGGTGTTAGCGGGAGTCGATGCGGGTGATGAGGTGGTGACCTCGGCCCAATTCCTGATTGATTCTGAATCTAAATTGCGGGAAGCCACCGCAAAAATGATGGCTGTTCTGAAAGAGGCAGGTAGTGCTGCAACTGATGGCGCAACTGGCGAGGGCGGCGATAAGGCCATGGAGGATACTGACCCTTCCAATAGTGAAATGGCGGATCAATCGAAGCCTGAAACACAGGGAGCGCATGTCCATGATTAATGCCATTATCAAAGCCTCGTTACGTGATCGTTTTATGGTGTTGATCGCGGCGGTCATTATTGCACTGGTCGGCTTGTTTGCTTACAAAAACGCGCCGTTGGACGCCATCCCGGACTTATCCGATGTGCAGGTAATTGTCTTTACCAAATATCCGGGCCAGTCACCGCAGGTGGTTGAAGATCAAGTCACTTATCCGCTGACGACTTCAATGCTGGCGGTGCCGAAAACGAAAGTCGTTAGAGGTTACTCATTCTTTGGGCTGTCTTTTGTCTATATTATTTTTGAAGACGGCACGGATATGTACTGGGCGCGTTCACGGGTGCTGGAGTCCCTTAATTATGTCAGTGGCCGCCTGCCTCAGGGTATTACGCCGACTTTAGGGCCAGACGCTACTGGCGTCGGCTGGGTTTATGAATATGCCTTAGTGGATAGAACCGGTAAGCACGACCTAGCGCAATTACGCTCTTTGCAGGATTGGTATCTACGCTACCCCTTGCAAACAGTGCAAGGGGTAGCCGAGGTCGCATCTGTGGGGGGTTATGTCAAACAGTACCAAGTTGAAGTCGACCCTAATGCCTTACTCCGTTACAACATTCCGCTGAACAAAATCAAGATGGCCATTAAAATGTCCAATAAAGATGTGGGCGGTCGCTTGGTTGAAATGGCAGAAACCGAATATATGGTACGTGGGCGAGGGTATATTCAGTCGATTGATGACCTCAACAGTATACCGGTAGGAGTTGATGGCGATGGCACACCGATACGGCTACGAGACATCGCCCATGTTCAGATCGGCCCCGAATTGCGGCGTGGCGTGGTTGACCTTAATGGCGAAGGTGAGGTTGCCGGTGGTGTGGTAATTATGCGCTATGGTGAGAATGCTTTAGCGACCATTCAGGCTGTTAGGGCCAAATTGGAGGAGTTAAAAGCGGGTTTGCCAGCAGGGGTGGAGATTATACCTGTCTACGACCGCGGTGATTTGATTGAGCGTGCGGTTAAAAGTCTTAACACATCATTAATGCAAGAACTGCTTATCGTTAGCTTGGTGGTGATTCTATTTCTGTTGCATGCACGCTCGGCCTTCGTGGCCATTATCACCTTACCGCTAGGTATTTTAATGGCTTTTATCGTGATGCGCTTACAGGGGCTAAACGCCAATATTATGTCCTTGGGTGGTATTGCGATAACCATTGGTACGATGGTTGATGGCGCTATAGTCATGGTAGAAAACGCGCATAGTCGCTTGGCTATAGCCGTTGAGGAAAAAGGCAGCGCATTGAACAATGATGAACGCTGGAAGACGATAGGCGAATCCTGTCAAGAGGTGGGCCCCGCGCTATTTTTCTCATTGTTGGTCATTACCGTCTCCTTTTTACCTATCTTTACTATGCAGGCGCAGGAGGGGCGGTTGTTCAGCCCGCTAGCGTTTACCGCCACCTATGCCATGGCGGCTTCGGCCATTTTGGCTATTACCTTGGTACCGGTAATGATGGGCTATTTTTTGCGGGGCAAAATTATTGCCGAGCATAACAACCCCATCAATAGAGCGTTACATGCACTACACGGGCCTGCGTTAAAGCTGGCGATGCGGTGGCGCGGTATTACGGTTATTTTAGCAGTGGCTTTATTAGCCGTGAGCTATTACCCCTATTCAAAATTGGGTAGCGAATTTATGCCGCCGTTGGACGAGGGCGATATTCTGTATATGCCTACAACCTTCCCCGGTATTTCGATTACTAAGGCCAAGGAGTTATTACAGCAGACCGATAAAATATTAAAGACCTTTCCTGAAGTACATCATGTTTTTGGTAAAGTGGGCCGTGCAGAATCGGCGACCGATTCGGCGCCGCTGGCTATGATAGAAACTACGGTGCGATTAAAACCTAAGGAGCAATGGCCAAACCCCCAAAAAACTACCAAGGAACTGATGAGTGAAATGGATCAGGCGATACAGTTCCCCGGTTTAGCTAACGCTTGGACTATGCCGATTAAAACTCGTATCGATATGTTGTCAACCGGTATTAAAACACCGGTTGGTATTAAAGTTTCTGGCCCCGATCTTAATGTACTGCAACAAGTTGCCCAGGACATTGAGCAAGCGATGAAAACCTTGCCGGAAACCACTTCGGCTTTTGGTGATAGAGCGGTAGGCGGTTATTACCTAGATTTTGATATTGACCGTGAGCGTGCCGCTCGCTATGGCCTTACCGTGGGTGCCGTGCAAGATATTATCCAAAGCGCTATTGGTGGCATGAATATTACTGAAACCGTTGAAGGCCTAGAACGTTATCCGGTAAATTTACGTTATCCCAGAGAATTGCGCGACGATTTAGAAGCGCTTAAACGCGTATTAGTGCCTACCCCAACCGGCGCACAAATCCCTTTGGCTATGGTTACAGAGATAAACTATCGACGTGGCCCTCCGGTTATTAAAAGTGAAGATGCCCGGCCTAATGCTTGGATTTATGTGGATATTTCTAGCTCTGATATTGGTGGTTTTGTCGCCAAAGCAAAACGTGTTTTGCAGGATCAAGTGAAAATACCGGCAGGGTATACAGTTACCTGGTCTGGGCAGTTTGAATATATGCAACGTGCAGAGGCTAGGTTGAAAATTGTAGCGCCAGTCACGTTATTGATTATTTTCTTACTCTTGTATTTCAACTTTCGCAATATTACCGAGCCACTAGTGGTGATGATGTCCATCCCCTTTGGTTTAGTGGGTGGGGTCTGGCTTATCTATATTAATGATTACAATATGTCGGTGGCGGTGGCAGTGGGCTTTATTGCGTTGGCGGGCATGGCTGCGGAAATTGGGGTGTTGGTGCTAAGCTTTATCGATTTAGAAATTGCTAAGCGACGGTCCATCGCTACTGATCGATTATCATTGGCGGAGGTAAAAGATGCAGTATTATCTGCCACCTCAAAACGTGTGCGTCCCGTCGCCATGACGGCTATTTCTACCATGGCGGGTTTAATACCCATTATGTGGAGTAGTAGCACTGGCTCCGATGTTACCCATCGTATTGCCGCCCCGATGTTAGGTGGAATGCTAACCGTTACCCTACTTAATTTATTGGTGTTACCGGTGATTTATAGTTTTATTTTGCAGTATCAGGAAAAAAATAGAGTGATAGCTGATCAACTGGATTCCCCATTGCCTGCTGATGGAGGCGCAGTATAGCCTGATAGCCTGATAGCCTGATAGCGTGTGGCGTGGGCTTGGTGATGCTGAACAAGTGTCGCCGATCAACATTAATGCCAAGCTTGCAGGGGATAAGGTAAGGGAAAATAGTCTAGCTAAAATGAAAAAACGTGTTGACCTAGGTGCAGCACCTAGGTTGTAAACTATAGGCTCTTGATACAGCTTACTGAGCAAAAGCACAGCAAACTAAAGTGAGTATGAACAAGCGCAGGGCAATAGTCAGGCAAATAGTAAGGCAATAGTATGAAAACAGTCACAGAGCTAGCACGGTGTTTTAATGTCAGTGCCGACACCATACGGCACTACAGCAAGCTGGGTTTGCTTAGCCCCGAGCGGGATAAGCTTAATGGCTATAGGCGTTACCGTTTGCAGGATGAGCAGCGGCTGCGCTTTTTACTATCGGCAAAAAAGTTGGGCTTTAGTTTAAAAGAGGTGCAGAAAATTTTAGCAACGGCCACTACCGGTGACACCCCTTGCCCCTTAGTCAGAAAGCTAATCGAGAGCCGCATTGCCGCTATCCGGAACGAGATGGAAGAAGCGCAAAGGCTAATGGCGCGCATGGAAACGGCTTTAGATAGCTGGTGTGAATTGCCCGACAATATGCCTTCAGGTGCAAGCATCTGCCATCTTATCGAAACCTGGGAGCAGGGCAGTAGTAAAAAAAGTTAGCAAAACAGTTTTCAAAACTAAGGCTTAGCATAAGCCTTTTACGTATCAACACTCAGTCCCAGGGTTTATAGTGATTAAACTTTGGGTTAATAGGAGCGAGAAAATGAGCAGTGTTTCGCAAACAAAAGTTTCGCAAGAAGATACCCCGCAAAACATGGCCTATTTACAGGTTGAAGGCGCCTCTTGTGCGAGCTGCGTAGGCAAAATTGAAGGCGCGCTCATGCAGTTACAGGGCGTAGAAAGCGCCGCCATGAACTTAGCGCAAGGCACCGTGACAATAACCGGCGATGCGCCCGTTGCCACATTAATTAAGGCCGTTAGCGCCGCCGGTTACGGCGCCAAAAGTATCGCCGACAGTACTGATCAACAATTAATGGACGACAAAGAGCAGGCCGATCAACAGTATTACCAGCGCCTCAAACGCGAGATATGGATAGCACTAGGCTTAGGTGTGCCGCTCATGCTCTACGGCGTGTTGGGTGGCGAAATGACGGTGGTAACAGACCTGCAGCGTGGCCTGTGGTTAATAGTGGGGCTGCTTACCTTGGCGGTAATGGTATTCGCGGGCAAGCACTTTTATGTGAGTGCGTGGAAGTCCTTTGTAAACCACAACGCCAACATGGATACCCTAGTCGCACTAGGCACCGGCACCGCCTGGTTATATTCCATGATCGTGGTGTTGTTTCCCTTAGCATTACCCGAAATGGCTAGGCATGTGTATTTTGAAGCTACCGCCATGATTATTGGTTTAATTAACTTAGGCCTAGCGCTAGAGATAAAAGCGCGCGGCCGTACCTCCGAGGCTATTAAACGCTTAATCGGTTTGCAAGCCAAAACCGCACGCTTGCTACGCAACGGCGAAGAAGTGGATGTTGCGATAGAGAAAATTCAGCAAGGTGATGTGTTGCGCGTGCGCCCCGGCGAAAAAATTGCCGTTGATGGTGTGGTGCAAGAGGGCAGTAGTGCGGTGGATGAATCCATGCTTACCGGCGAACCCATGCCTGTCACTAAAAGCAGCGGCGACGAACTGGCAGCAGGCACGCTCAATAAAAGTGGCAGTTTACTTTATAAAGTGACACGAGTGGGCAAAGATACCGCCTTGGCGCGCATTATCGAAATGGTAAAACGCGCACAAAATTCCAAGCCACCGATAGGGCGTATGGCCGATGTTATCTCTGCCTACTTTGTGCCCGCGGTAATGATTATTGCCGTGTTCAGTGCCTTGCTGTGGTTAAACTTTGGCCCCGATCCCAAATTGGCGTTTGCCATAGTATCGGCCACTACGGTGTTGATTATTGCCTGCCCTTGCGCCTTGGGTTTGGCTACCCCCATGTCGGTAATGGTAGGGGTGGGTAAGGCCGCCGAAGCGGGGGTATTAATCCGCAACGGCGCCGCTTTGCAAACCGCCTCGAAAATAACCGCCATGATTTTAGATAAAACCGGGACTATTACCCTAGGCCAACCGAAGGTTACTCATATTGCCTTGGCGCAGGCCAAGGATGAAAACGAAGTGCTGCAATTAACCGCCAGTTTAGAGGCCGGTTCAGAGCATCCACTGGCCTTATCCATAGTTGCCACTGCAAAAGAGCGCGGGCTAAGCCTAACGACGGTAGAAAAATTTAACGCCATTGCCGGCCACGGCGTGGCAGGGCAGGCTAATGGTCGTCGTTTATTATTGGGTAATGAAAAATTAATGCGCGATAAAGGCGTGGCCATAGACGATTATATAGCTACCGCCCAAGCCATGGCCGAGCGCGCAGAAACCCCTATGTACTTTGCGGTTGATGAACAGCTAGCAGCGATCATTGCCGTTGCCGACCCCATTAAAGAAGATTCCGTAGCCGCTATTAAACGCCTGCAAAACGAAGGTGTGCGCATAGTGATGTTAACCGGTGATAATCGCGCTACCGCCGCAGCCGTTGCTAAAAAGGTGGGCATTAGCGAATACTTTGCCGAAGTATTACCCGAGCAAAAAGCCGAGAAAGTGGCCGAGCTGCAAGCCCAGGGCGAAATCGTGGGTATGACCGGTGACGGTATTAACGATGCCCCAGCCTTGGCTCTAGCTAATGTTGGTTTTGCCATAGGCACCGGCACCGATGTGGCTATAGAAAGTGCCGACATCACCTTAATGCGCGGCTCCCTACACGGTTTGGCCGATGCCATCGCGGTGAGTAAGGCCACCTTGCGTAATATTAAACAAAACCTATTCGGCGCGTTTATTTATAACGCCGCGGGTGTGCCTATCGCGGCGGGTATATTATTTCCGTTTACCGGTATGTTATTAAGCCCGGTGATTGCCGGGGCCGCCATGGCTTTTTCATCACTCACTGTTGTGACTAACGCTAATCGCCTGCGCTTTTTTAACGCGCGCAAGCACTAAAAGGAGACTGACATGTTAATGATTAACCTAGCCGGCCTATTATTAATTGCGCTAATCGTGTGGTGGTTTTGGTTGTATAAACCTACCGCGGTAGTCGCGACAGAGCAGGGGCCAGTGACCGTGCTGGTAGAAAACGGCAGCTATCAACCGGCACGTATACAGTTGCCTGCGGGCCAGGCCACTACCTTACGCTTTATGCGTAAAGATGCCTCGCCCTGCGCAAAAATGGTGGTGTTTTCTGATTTAGAGATTAGCGCCGAACTGCCGCTTAATGAAGCTACTGATATTAGCTTGCCGGCCATGGCCGCAGGGCATTATGCCTTCACCTGCCAAATGCAAATGTACCGCGGTGAGCTGATAGTTGGCGAGCCCGAAAAATAATCGCAACATACTCTAGCGATAATTATTTTTAAAACTTTCCATGGCGCGGGTTGACAATCCTGACACCCCGCGCCAGATTTTCTTACCTCTTAGTCCTTTATTGCTGATATTCCACTATGCATCTATATTCAATGAGTCTTATAGCGTATAAAAAGGGATAGGCATGGGAAAAAGTCTTAGCGTATTAATCGGGGTCATTTCACTATCATTCACGCCGTTAGCTTTAGCCAAGCAGCTTTGGTCAGATTTTAGTGTTAGCTATTTGCAGGGTAATGATTACCTGAACCCTTTCGGTGACTATGAATACACCAGCAAGGTCGTTACTTTGGAACATGCCGCCGGCCATACCTGGGGCAGTACCTTTATGTTTATGGATCGCTTAGCCAGCGATGATGGCAGTGCCCATGAAACCTATGGTGAAATAGGGGCGAATATCAGCATCCCTTTATTAATGGGGGAAGCGCGTAAAGATAGTTTTATTAAAAATTATTATGTAGCTGTGCAAACAGAGCACCAATCTAAAGATAGAGGCTTTAATAATTACTTATACGGTGTGGGTGTTAATTTAGCCGTGCCCGGTGCCAGCTATTTTAATGTCATTGTTTACCGCAGAAACCAAGATGATTTTGGTATAGGCAAAGAAGATAATAATCAGCTAACCATAACCTAGAGTTTTGATTTTGCTGAAAACTGGCGTATCGATGGCTTTTGGGATATCACCACTGGCTATGATAATGACTTCGGTAAAGCTAAGGGCGACTCGCATTTTACCCCGCAAATTAAATATAATATTGGGCCTGCCATGGGTATGGAAACTGGCCGCTTTGATGTGGGTATAGAATACACCTATTGGAAAAACAAATTTGGTGTTGATGGTGCCGATCAAAAGTCAGTAGATCTTTTGCTAAAGTGGCATTTTTAAATAAAGCTGCCGCTGCTCTATTGGATTTCGGCTCACGGGGCATGTCATTCCGGAAAGCGTTTGTTGCTTATCCGGAATCCACTGGTTTCAGCCTTTAGTTGGATGTCGAGTTGGATGTCGAGTTAGATGCCGGGTAGGGGTCCGGTGTGACTGGTTTTTTTTATTAAGTGTTTATCAACGGTAGAAGGCTCTGCTATTCTGGCTAAACATTTCCCGTAAGCTTCATGAGTAAACACCGTGCCCAATAAACACTATATTAGCGCCCAACAATTACTGGATGATTCTTTTCAGTTGGGTCTTAATATTATCGAGAGCGGCTACATACCTAATTTTATCGTCGCACTTTGGCGCGGTGGCACCCCTATAGGCATCGCGGTGCAGGAGTTATTGGATTACTGCGGCCACCATGCCGACCATGTCGCCATACGTACCTCGTTATACACAGGCATAGAGCAGCGCGCCGGCAAGGTCGCCGTGCATGGCTTAGCCTATGTGGTAGAGCGTATGCGTGCCGACGATAAACTGCTAATTGTTGACGACGTGCACGACACAGGCCTAAGCATGCAGCAAGTTATCGCCGACTTAAACGAGCAGTGCGGCAGCAATACCCCCGAGATACGCGTAGCCACCCCGTATTACAAACCGGCTAACAATAAAACCGGCCGGGTCCCCGATTACTTTTTGCACGAAACCGATAAGTGGTTAGTGTTCCCCCACGAGCTAGTGGGCCTAACTGCGCAAGAAGTGCTCAATGCTAAGCCGGGTATAGAGGCACTACGCAACAAGCTACAGACGCTAGCCGATCAAACATAAAGCGTTTTCACTGCTTTAATGATTGGCTTACTTATCATTGTTGGCTTTGTTAATAGTGTCTAGTCATAAATAGCACTTAATACATAGGTTTTTACTGTGAACTAGCCGCTATTCCACTATAATTCGCCTTTTTATTGACTCGCTTTGGAACACTCATGACCGCTGTTCGTACTCGTATTGCGCCTTCGCCCACCGGCGACCCACACGTAGGCACCGCCTATGTGGCCTTGTTTAACCTTTGCTTCGCCAAAAAACTGGGTGGCAAATTTATCCTGCGCATAGAAGACACCGACCAAACCCGCTCTACTAGCGGCTCAGAGCAAGCCATCTTCGACTCACTGCGCTGGATGGGCATAGAGTGGGATGAAGGCCCAGACGTAGGGGGCGAATACGGCCCCTATCGCCAAAGCGAGCGCCGCGATATTTACGGCCAATACGCACAAGAATTAGTCGACAAAGGCCACGCCTTTCACTGCTATCGCACACCTGAAGAGCTAGACGAACTGCGTGCTGGCTTAAAAGAACAGGGCATCAACCGGGCCCTCAAACCCTGTGATTTAGCCATGCCCGCCAGCGAAATCGCTGCCCGTGAGGCCGCAAACGCGCCCTTTGTCGTACGCATGAAAGTACCCGAAGAAGGCCGAGTAGACGTTAAAGACATGCTGCGCGGCACCATGGAGTTGGACTGGGCCTTAGTGGATGCGCAAATTTTGCTCAAGTCCGATGGCATGCCCACTTATCATTTGGCCAATGTGGTCGATGATCACCTAATGAAAATCACCCACGTACTACGTGGTGAAGAGTGGATAAACTCCGCCCCCAAACATCAACTATTGTATGAATACTTTGGTTGGGATATGCCCGAGTTGTGTCACTTACCCTTATTGCGTAACCCCGATAAGACCAAGCTAAGCAAGCGCAAAAATCCTACCAGCATTATGTATTATCAGCGCATGGGCTTTTTGCCCGAAGCCTTATTAAATTATTTGGGCCGCATGGGTTGGTCTATGCCTGATGAGCGTGAAAAGTTTAACTTACAAGAAATGCTAGAGCACTTTGATATACAACGCGTGAGCTTAGGCGGCCCTATCTTTGATGTGGCTAAACTCAGCTGGCTCAACGGCCTGTGGATACGCGAAAACTTAAACGTAGAGCAACTGGCCGAACGTTTACAGCAATGGGCGTTTAATAAAGACTACTTACTGCAAATTTTACCGCTCGCGCAACAGCGCATGGATACTCTCAGCGACTTTGCACCGTTGGCGGGCTTCTTTGCCTCTGGTCAATTAAGCATCAGTGAGAGCGATTTTGCCGATTGCAAACTGCAAGGCGATGAGCTGGCGCAAGCCCTACAATTTAGCCTGTGGTCGCTAGAAGCGTTGCGTGATTGGCAGCGCGATAGCATCTTTGCCTGCATGAAGGGCTTGGCCGATAGCATGGGTATCAAAGTGAAAGACTTTTTTGGCCCCTTGTTTATCGCTATTTCGGGTAGCACAACGTCAGTATCGGTAATAGATGCCATGGCGATTTTGGGCCCCGATATGTCGCGCGCCCGTATACGTCATGCCCTTAATACCGTAGCCGGTGAGCTGGGCAAAAAGAAACTGAAGAAGCTAGAAAAGGCCTATAATGCCATTAGCCCAGGCTAGTGCTGTAAAAATAGGCATATCCAGCTGATTCGGCTAAACTTGTGATCCTAAGTGAGCCGCAAAATAATAGGGCAGTGCTGCAAGGCTACTGCCCATGAAATTGTTTCAACACATAAGAAAAATAGAATAAGAGACTGCATCAATGATAGGGCGTGTCGCGTTGAGCAAATATACATTATCTTTTTTATCACAATGCACCGGTAAACAATTATCGGCGGCATTGTTAATCAGTGCGCTGAGTGCACAGGCTGCGGCCTTGGGTTTGGGAGAATTAAGCTATAGCTCCTACTTGGGCCAGTCCTTAGATGCGCGCATAGATCTCATCAGCCCTGAAAAAGAGTACAGCATCAATGAGCTAAAAGTGCGCCAGCTTAATGCACTACAAGCTGCCACCATGGGGGTAGAGCTGCTTAGTTATTTTCAACGTTTTGAGATAAAGCCAGAATTAAAAAATGGCCAGCTGTATATAACGCTGCACTCTGATGACCCTGTTAACGAACCCTTTATTAACTTTTTTATAGAACTTAAGTGGCCGCAAGGGAAAGTGTATCGCGAATATACCCTCTTGTTAGATCCACCCAGCCAGCAATTAGCGCAGGCGGCGCAAGCGCTAAGCCAACCCGCGGCTAAGCCTACAGTTAAGGTTGCAAGCCAGCCTGTAACTAACTCTTCAACGCAGCGTGCTAGCTCGCGGCCAGCGGCAGCGAGCTTATCGGGTGATCAATACCGGGTGCGCAGTGGCGACAGTCTGTCACGTATTGCCCAGCGCCTTAGCCAAGGCACAAGCTACGGCCAGAGCGACATGATGAACTGGTTATTAGCCAACAACCCGCAGGCGTTTATTAAGGGCGATCCCAACCGCCTAAAAGCGGCCGTGGTGCTAAAGCTACCTAACGAAAGCAACTGGTCCGTGGTGGCTAAGCCTGCGCTTAAAACCCTTGCTGAGCCTAGCAAACCCGCACAAAGCCCAGTGCGCAAACTCAACCCTGTTCCAACGCCTATGCAGCAGCCTGCCACTAGCGCGCCAGCCCAGCAGCAAGCCGCTGAGCAAATGACCCAAGCCGAGCCTAGGTTGAGCTTAAAAGCCTCTGCCGCCGGTACCGACACCGACCAAGCAAGCGGCAGCGTTGTTGAAGAGCAACTGCGTGAGCGCGTGCGCCGCAGCAAAGAACAAAACGATCAATTATTGCGCGAAAACAAAGCCATGGAAGCGCGCTTACAGCGCTTAGAGGGCTCGAACTATATTAAATCCTTAGAGCGCCTAGTACAGCTGCGCGAGCAGGAAATTGCCGAATTGCACGCCATGCAGCCACAGGCCGCAGCCGCAAGCAGTAACCAGACTGCTGATGAGAGCATTAAGCGGGTGTTGAACATAGACAGCGCCGCCAAGCCTGCCAACAAAGCCGCTGACACCGCCCAAAGCAGCCGGCTATGGCTGTGGTTATTATTAGTCGCGGGTTTAATCGGTAGTGGCTATTTTTACCTAACCTCACGTCGTCAGCGACAAGAGACAGAGTCAGAGCTAGATGTAGAGCAAGCGGATTTTGATGAAGACGTTGAGTTGGCGCGTCTAGATGAGGCCCTAGCCAGCCAAGATCAAACCATAGGCTATGAAAGCGCGCAGGGCGATATTAACTTCAGCTCTTTATTCGACGACGCGGGGCAACCCACCGGTGCTGACCACATAGGCAAATGGCGTCCCGACCCTGAGCTTAGCAAAAAAATACAGGCCAAAATGCAGGGCTATGTACCCGAGTCGCCCAAGGGCTTTGATGTGGTACATCATCATGAACATGATAATGTCGACGACCTTATCTCTGATGCACTAGCGTATTGTGCCCAGGGCTACTACGACAAAGCCGAGTCTATGCTTATGAGCGAAGAGTCCATCCGTGGCGCTGAACCACGTATTAGCACCGCCTTGGATTACGTGCGCAACTTAAAACAACAATCCGAATAAATTACCGATTTATTTCGTATTATAGTTGACAAAAAAAACCGTCATCTCCATAATGCGCACCTCTTTCGGGGCCTTAGCTCAGCTGGGAGAGCGCAACACTGGCAGTGTTGAGGTCAGCGGTTCGATCCCGCTAGGCTCCACCAAATTAAAACCCCCGCAACCCAATGGTTGCGGGGGTTTTCTTGTTTTTACGTCTAGAAAATATTAGGGCGTATTGCTGTCGTTTTCGTCAGTGTGCGAATAGTGTGCGGATTTGTGTGTTTTCAATGACTTATGCTTACCTTTCAGGCTCTTCTTCCATGCTTCATTAGCAAGACTATTGTTTGTATTTTTTTCATCTTCTTTTAAATTAAAATCAACAGGAACTTGTGATAAATCATCATGTGTTTTTCGTAAATGCTCTAACTCTAAATGCGCGTATCTCTCAGTTGGTTTGATCGATGCGTGCCGTAAAGCTTTAGAGGTTTCGTAGAGGCTGTTACCGCGCTGGACTAGCCAGCTAGCAAAGGTATGCCGAAGATCGTGAATGCGGATATTGGGCAGTCCAACCTCTTTGCGAACAGAATTGAATCCTGTTGTAACATCCAGCAAGTGATTATCGCCTTTGGATGTTGGGCTGGGGAATAGCCACAGAGTATTTGGGCACTTAGTTGCAATATAATCTAAGCGGCGATCTATAGCAGCTATTGCCTCGTCGTTGAGGGGCGTTGCAGTGCGCTTAACTCCTTTTTGTTGGCTTGCTTTAAGATGGATGCATTTATGCTCAAAGTCTATCTGCTCTAGCTTAAGAGATAAAATCTCTGATTTACGCATGCCTGTATGTATTGCTAGGATAAAGAAGTCCAATAGGTGTGAGGCGTTATAAGGCTGGAAACGCCTTATTTTAAGTGCGTCTACAAATAGCTGAGCCTGTTTATAGCTTAAATGATCGGCTTCATAGATCTCTTCTGCTGGTAGGCGGCCAGATACAGGGTTTTCAATATCCCACTCCCACTCGCTTCTAGCGTAAGTGATCGCTGAGCTGAAAGTGGATAAACGACGTCTTATAGTATTGTTACTAATGCCACTTTTACGCCAAACCCGCTTACACTCGGCTATGTCTTTGCCTTTAATGTCTTTTAGTAACATGCCGGTAAATTGATCGCTTAGCTTAGCTATACAGTTTAAGTCGGCATCGCCAGGCTTTTTATCTTCGACCCAGCCAATCATTAGGTCATCAAAGCTATAGTCAGGGCGGTCGAATTTACCAGACTTCCAATCATCCCATTGCTGGACTTCAAGTTGGGAAGCCTTTAGTTGCGCCGCTTCTTTGAATTCTCTACCTTTTGGTATGCTAAGACTGAGTCTAACGTCTTGGCCTTTTGGGCCTGTGAAGCGTGTCCAGAAGTACGGGGAATTGGTTCGTGTGAATAATTTTGCCATGTATTGTTACCAGGTAGAAAAACGACATTAGTGCTGCTATCTGTATGTTGAGTATTTATAATGCTGTCCACATATTGAACAACCGAGTCAGGGACGACTCGTGGTTTTTTAGGGAAAGGATAAACACGTCGAATTTTTCCTTGTTGGCATAAGCGCATCACGGATCGTGTAGAAATGGCATCATTTGCAGAGCTGCCAAGGAAGTCAGCAACCTGCTCATATGTCCATAAACCCGCCTTATTACTCATTAAGCACCTTCGATGTGAATATATTTGCATTGATAAGTGTAATTATCACATCTGATTCTGTAGGCTAGGTGGCTCTTAAAAATATGACGTTTTGAATATATGGAATATAAAAACATACAGTATTTAGTTGCTTTCTTAGGTGAAGAGGTTACAGATGAGCTGTCAGTTTATCTGATTGAAAATATAGATAGCCCTGTTAATCCAGCAGTACTATGGGCTTTTATAGATGAAAAAAAACACCAATATTTAAATGCTTTTGTCGAAGACGAAAGTTTATTTTTTCGTTCTAAAGCGTGTAATACATGGAGGAAGTTAGCTGAGTTTGGTAAGCGTTGGAGGGTGCATTTTGAAAATAAGTTGATGGAAAGGGGTATGTTTTCGGATTTTGAATACCCTGACGAATATAAATATCTGTATTCACTAATAAATGTTGCCTATTTTTGTGACTCTATTAAGAGTCATTTGACGAATATTAGAGTCGATGTTAATAAATACAATAGAACTGAAGGTGTTTGTAATTTATGCTGGCGAGAAATAGAGCCAGGCAAAGATAAAAATTGCTCTATACATAAAAATGGGACTGCATCATATAAAAGAGCATTAAGAGGTAAAGATCTATATACAGAAACATTAACGAAACTACGGATAAGCTATCAAACTGAAACTCTCCATAGCCTCTTAATAGAGGTTCGTAAGTTTGCTGATAATGAAGGATTAACAGTTTTTGAAAAAGAACTAATTTTAGAGAAGCTAGATTCAAGGCCTAGTGCTAGCTATAGTGATAACTCGATATTGAATAAAGAAATAAAGCTATTTCCAAAAATTCCAGTAGAAGTTGAAAACATAAAATTTATAAAAATTGCAATTTTACTTCGAGCTGAAGCATTTTTGAGATCTGAGAGAGCGGTTAGATCAAATAGCGGTGGTAAGAGAGTGGGGGCTGGTAGAAAAAAGTTCTAGTTCTATGTGTTAAATTTTAAGAATAGACATAAATCGTCTTAAGAAATTACAGATAAGGATATTATTATGGATGTTATTGATGTTGAGGTAAAAGAGTTGGCTATAGGTGTGTTTGGTAGTGAAAATAAAGCTGATCAGTGGTTAGTGTCAGATAAAAAAATGTTTGATGGTAAGTCACCATTGCTATTTTCCAGTACTGAAGCTGGAAAACTCAAAGTGATTGAAGAGTTAAATAAAATTAAGGAAGGGTACTTTTTATGAATTAAGCTTCCTTACAGTAGATGATTAATGTAGAAGGATCTAGGGGGAGGGGATAAATTTTTCACCCCTACCAATGATTTATATTAGGTGAGTAGCCAATAAATATATCTATTTCCACAGTCGATTTCTGCAGTAGGCCAAGATTTACACTACACATAAACAATATGGATGAGCTGTTGTTATAAGGCATTTTTATACAACTAAAAGTTCAGTTGATATCAGGGTTAATCGTAACTACTGCCCATCCACTACACCTTAGTTATAATAATCCAGACTGAGCTGGCTTTCATAATCTAGGCGCGGCTATTACAGCGGTCGCCACTCCGTTTGACGTTATTCTGACAGTATGTTGTTTTGTGGATCTTCGATGACTTATATTCATTTTCTGAGTTCACGATTAAAACGACTAACAGGAACTTTAAAGTTATTTGCCACTGTTAATCTCCTCGATTAATTGAGTAAGTTTTTTAGAAAGAGGGGGCTCAACTGATCATCATTACTCCATCCTTGGCAATGTGAAAGCAATATTGAAGAAAATGGCCAATGCTAATGTATGTAAACTTAGAGCTAGGTGATAGGTGCTTAATTTCTTGATCAAGCTCGTAGAGACTAATCATAGTCAGTCTCATCAGGTATGTAATGCTTATCACAAACAGCCATCATATAGTATCCATCTTGGTGTTTTATTTTTCCTTTGCTTCCACAATATGCACATATCTCTTCCGTCATTAAGCAAAGTTGTTCTATTGTCTCGTAGAGTTGAGCGGGTTGTTTTGGCGCTCGATAGTAAAACCGAAGTGAGCCAAATTTTTCTTTTATCTGAGTTACTTTAACCTGGTTTCCCGTTTCTTTTTTGTAGTCACTCAATAATTGACAAATTTCAGTGACAGATTTCATCCAGCCAAGTGGCAATGAGAGCATATAAGG
This sequence comes from Dasania marina DSM 21967, assembly GCF_000373485.1. Classification (NCBI taxonomy): domain Bacteria; kingdom Pseudomonadati; phylum Pseudomonadota; class Gammaproteobacteria; order Cellvibrionales; family Spongiibacteraceae; genus Dasania; species Dasania marina. The sequence goes on along the minus strand of NZ_KB891590.1, from coordinate 28,761 downwards.
GTTTAATCTATTTAGCCCTAGGCTGGGGAATTGTTCCATTAACTGAATGTGCTCTGTAGTCTTAGTGATTTTTTCGATCATATTTATGTTCTTTCTAGAAGATGGCATTGTTGGTGATGTTTTTTAATCTTAAGTTTAGCGACGTGTCTCGTTAATATCATACAGGTAGCTAGTAGGTGTTTGTCCTTCTCTCCAGCAATTCCCTGAATTTTGTCCTGAGCTTCTTGCTGTTCCTGCCACTAGTGAAGCTGATAGTGAGCAGGAAAGACCTTTTATTGGAGTAATGGCCACGAGGTGATTTCCTCTTTTTTCTATGATTTTATCTTTAATTAGTTCTTCCTTTAATTTCTTTGCTTTTTTGGGGAAGCTGATTGATTCCTCGAGTTTTATGCTACTGCCAGGTTGTATTGTTATAGTACCGTCTTTTTCCATTACTCCTTTAGCAAGTACATTTGTAATTCCGAAAAAGTGGGTGTAATGGTAATTGGTATCCACTATAAATAATTTTTTTTGTCTGAGAATTTTTATATGGTTTGAGAATAATAGTTCGAGTTTATTTATTTCTTTTAATGATAGGCTGCGTTCTATTGATTTGCTTGGTTGCTGCTTGTTGGTTATAGAGTAGCCTGATTCCTTTGCTATATATATTGTTAAAAGCTCTAGGTATAGTAACTCTTTCTTTGTTAGTTTTTCGTTAATAGATAAAAAATATAGTGCTTCGTAGGTTTTTAAGTTTTCACTTACCCTTTGTCTCATGTCAATATTTGATGATTCGCCTATGTAGTAATAATTGGTGTGCCTGCTTAATGTTATATATACGCCAATCTTTACTTCGATGTTTTTAATGTGGTTGTTGTTTTTTAAAATATATACTTTGTTGCTATTTATATTTTCAATTTTTGGTTTTAGTTTGTGCATTTTAAATCCTTATTTTTTTGTGCGTTAATCCTATATATATTTCGTTCATTATTGTTTTCTGTCAAGAATATTTTTGTTTTTCAATTTAATTAGAGTTAAATAATTAATATTTATTTAGCTCTAATTAAATTTATTTTTTATAATAATGTTTGATTTTTTTCGTTTTCTTTGATTGAATGTTTGTTGTCTTGGTTTGGGTGTTGTGTGTAGTGATCTGGTTGAGTTTGTTTGTTGATTATAAGATTAAGGCAGGCTTGTTTAATTTTGGTGGCGAAAGAAAAGTGTATGAATGATTATGGTTTTAGTAATATTTTGTCGGTTTTTGTCTGTAGGGTTGTGAAAAGATTGTAGATTTTTTCTGTGTTTTTACCTGTAATTGGTTAGCTATGAAGAGTTAAATATGAAAGAAAAGCAAATAATACTTAATCAGATAAGGACGCCTGACGGAACTATTTTAACGAGCAAGCACAGGCATGACTTTAATTCTCACGTCGATAAAAATGGGGAAACATACATTGTTGATGGCGGGATTGAATATCTGAAAAGAAGTATTAATAAAGAAAAATTTCATGAAATGTCTTTGTATACTGGCGATCAAGAAAGCAAAGAGGCGGATGAAGGCGGTAATAAAAAATTTATCAGTTTGCAAAGCGATATTCATAATGAGTTTCGTCGTGAAAATTACAACTATGTTAATCGGGGTGAAAAAGTTGCCGTTTTTGCAGGCGACATTGGCGTCGGCGAGTATGCTATAAATTATATTAAAGGACTTGCTGAACTATATCCTGATACTCATTTCATTTTTGTGCCAGGAAACCACGAATACTACAATCCAAATTTAGCTAAAGATACGCTTGATAAAACATTTAGAAGTGTCGCAAAGACAGTCGATAACCTTCATTTTTTGAATCGTGATTCTGTTGTTATCGACGGCATCAAGTTTTTGGGATGCACATTGTGGTCAGACTTCACCACATTCGGTCCTGAACTTGAAAAATTAGCACTTAATACCGCTAAATATTTTTTAAACGACTTTAGGGAAATTACAAATAACGGTTTCGCTTTGACTCCTAAGCAGATGGCGTCGTGGCAAAAAATAGACGTTAATTGGCTTGATACTGAGCTAGCAAAGCCGTTTTTCGGAAAAACAGTAATTGTGACGCACTTTCCAGGGGTAATCGAGTGCGTGCATCCTCATTTTGAGGTTGATGCAGTGACGACGTACTTTAATAATGATTTGGAATGGATTGTTGAGAAGCATAAAATTGACCTGTGGCTTTACGGTCACAATCACTGGAGTACCAGTTTTACGCTCAAGAAAACGCGTTTTTATTCTAATCAGCCCGGCTATCCTCGTGAACAAACTGGGCACGACGAAAATTTAAAGATATTGCTATGAAGTATTTAATTACGTATATCCATATTGCGTCAACGACTTAAAATGGTTGATCGAAAAGCATCAGCCCTTTGTATTCATGTAAGGCCATAACCACTGGTCTTCCAGCTTCAGAATTGGAACAACTGAGCTATATAGCAATCAATTTGGTTACTCCAACACTGACGACACAAGGTGTTTAGAGCACTTAATGATTACGCTGGAGCGTTGTTATTGAATGATAGAAGACAACGACTGGGAGAAGTTATCACCGCTTCTGTACGATATCGAAGAATTTGAAAATATTTGTTTCGAGCCAGGTGAAACATCTGACATTGGCTGCTCAGTGGATAGTTGCAAAGCGATCTGTGAAAAATTGGTAGAAAAAACGGGTAAAAATGTCACGGCAGTAAGTGAGTGGTGTTGGTGTAACTTAGAATATTCAGAAATCTGGCGCGACGGGACGGGGCTATTTCCGAGCATAATTATAGCCTACAGATTTTAAAAGAAAACCATTCTGACTTTTAATATACTCAACCTGTAAGAACGTCACTGCTTGTAAGTTTACGGGATAATTGAATTTTTAGGCAGCGAATAGTTGCTACTTTTTAGTGGGTATAGGGTCTAGCAAGACCGTTGATGTATAGACTTTTTTTAAATTTTTGTGAGGTTATTTATGAGCGATAAGAAAAAGATAAAATCTTCTAGCATTAAAACAAAAAAAGATGTAGAAGAGTTATTAGAGAGTGGAGCGGAGATTGAATTCATGAAAATTCTTGATTCTCCGCTCTTTAACGAAGTAAAGCGTTTAAGCGGTGTGCTGAATGATGTTGGTGATGCTTGCGATTACGGTATCTCTATCGATGAATTCGAAGAGATATATGAGACATGGAGAAAGAAGACAGATAAAAACGTTACAGCTGTATCAGGGTGGTGCTGGTGGGACCTTGAGATTCCTGAAGGGATTGATGTACCTGAAGGGTCGTTGCCTGCCGTGGTAAAAGCTGAATGTATTTTAGCGACGATTCATCCTGGTTTCGAACTAGGGAACTGGGTCCGAACAACGTTGCTGCAAAAACTACACGATAACTGCGTGTTTGAGACAAAAAATACGTGCTATATATTAGTAGGACAAGGAACAAGAAAGACAGTTGATGCTAAATCAGCCTATACTTTTTTTTAGTATGAGTGGCTTACTCGATGTAAAAAAGCCGTTATTAACACTACCTAAAAACTAAAATGGCAGAGATTTCTTTGTCGGCGACATACATGGTCACCTTGACACATTTAACCAGGGCCTAGCGGAAATATACTTTAACAATAAAATCGACAGAATAATCTCAGTCGGTGATTTAGTGGACAGGGTGACTCACTGTGAACTGCATCGACACGACTGTTTATAAAAATAAATTAACGTTTTTGGAGTTTATTTACGGTAAACCTATTTTTACGACGATCAAAAAAAGAATAGCTATGAATACGTTACTAGTAAATAAACTTTATGCCGACTTTCCTCATGTTTTCAGAAATGAAAGGTATGATGGATTTACTGCAATTGATGCGACTAATGGCTATTTCTTAGCTATTTATAAAATGGCTAAATTGTTGAACGATAGCGATCAGTGGGGTAGTGCATTTATCAAAGATATTAAGATTGATAGAGGTGGACAGTTGTCGGTCTTATATGAGTGTGGAGATATTCCTGTAGCGATTTCTGATCAACTGGATTATCTGGAAGACAGTGACGAAGAGCGGGGGGTTGAGGGTGATACTGCTGTAAATCGCTTGCTGGCTAGAACTGACGGAATCGGACAGTGATACCTTAAGATGATTATCTAACAATCATGACTGCATTAAATATTCCTGCTCCCGAAGGCATAGGGGGCTGGCACTTCACTTCCTATTTTCTTAGCGTAGGAAAACGAAGCGAAACGCTAGGACATTTTTTTTGATTTCATACGGTTTCTATTTTTATTTCGCTCTTGGGTTGAGGTTTCACATAAAAAATGGTTTTAATTGTAGCATGGGGCACTTTAACTTTTGGCGACCGGCTTCTTTTGTACAGAGCCGACCGTGCGATTGGAATAGGAGTTACGCTCGTTTAAGTTTTAGCTACTACACTTAAAGCATGTTAAGTGCCCTGATGAAAACGATTCTGCTTATTACCCATGATATATTTCAACAAGTTTTTCCTATAGCTTTATGACTGGAATATCCGAGAATCTCGTTGTGTACGCTGGCGATTTCATGCTTCTTGCCATTGTCCATTGACGTTGAATGCCCTGCGAACCAATAAATACAGTTCCTTTGCCATACCGTATGTTAATGCCATCAAAGGTATTCATTGTTAATTCAGATTGAACTGACTGTTGTGGAGTGAAGAGGTCAGCTTGTTTAATGCCTCGATTTGATAGCTCCATCAATCCTACGCCTGCTTTAGCGTAATCGATGCCATCCTTAAACAAGCGTGTTCCTAATTTCTGTGCAGCCTTGATTATCAATCGACTATCGTTTGTTGGATATAAAAGCGGTACTGACTGACTGTTGTTATAAGCTGTCGATGCATGCCGAGAGCTTTGAATCATGACGTATATACGCTTCGTAAAGCTGTTCTGCCCCCTTAGTTTCTCTGCTGCCCTTGCTGCGTAATTAGCTATGCTTTCATTAAGTTCGTGTAGTGTTGTTATTTTATTGCTGAAAGATCTACTGCTGAATATCTGTTGCTTGGGTGGTGGTTGTGATTCTAGTTTTAAGCATGGAGTGCCATTCAGTTCATTTACTGTTCGCTCAACAGCAACACCAAACCTATCCCTCATACTTTTAGGTGATTGTTGTTTAAGGTCTAAAATGGTGTTGATCTTCATCAATTTCATTTGTTTGCTGATACGAGACCCTATTCCCCATACCTTCCCAGTATCAATCTTACTAAAGACTTTATTCCAGCTTTCGATATCATCAATTAAACACACCCCGTTAAGTCGATCTGACTTTTTAGCTAAGTGATTGGCAAGTTTTGCAAGTGTCTTAGTTCTAGCGATTCCAACGCATACAGGCATGCGTTGTTGCTTCCAGCACGCGTTCTTAATGTCATGACCATGAGTTATAAGGTTGTTGAATCCGGTTACATCCAGAAAAGCTTCGTCAATGCTATAAACCTCAATACTATTTCCGAACGTTTCCAGCAAGGTCATTATATTCGTGGAGACACTTCCATAGAGTTCATAGTTTGATGATCTAACTGTTACGTTATGTTTCTGTAATAGGTCTTTGATTTTGAAGTAGGGTTGAAGGTCTGGAATACCTAGTGCTTTAGCTTCTTTGTTACGTGTAACTATCACGCCATCATTATTTGAGAGAACTACTACAGGTTTACCACGAAGATCTGGCTGGAAGATTTGTTCGCAGCTGGCATAGCATGAATTGCAATCAACGAGCGCTAACATGAGAAAGCGCAATTAGCTTGTGGAGTTATACAGAAGGTAACTGTACCTTCACAGATCACATCAAGGTTTTCAGGAATTGGTATAGATGCGTGTTTTGGGTTGGCTGGTTTAAGTTGTCGTGTTTTTAGATCTAGGATTTTTATGGTTAGTTCACCGGCAATAGATGCGACGATAGTAGAGTTATGTTGAGATTCAATGGCTCGATCAACGATTAGAAGTGAGCCGTCGAGTATTCCTCTTTCAACCATAGAGTCCCCCTGAGCCTTCGCTAGATAGGTTGCAGAGGGATGTTTTATGAGAAGCTCACTAAGACTAGGCATAGTCTCTGAATAGTCATCAGCAGGACTAGGGAACCCACAGGATAGGCGACTTTTAAGCATCTCTAGGGCGTGAGATGGGGTGTCGTATGTGGTATGGATGAGGCAAAGAGGTTTAATAATCATAATCTAATATACTGTATATAAAAACAGTATAATAGTGGGGCGGTAACTGCTTGTCAATTTGGAGTTATGCTGTGTGCTTGGATGACCTTAGATAGCCTTAGATGTAGTGACTCAGACTCGACCTGACAGATTGCCAGCATAGGGCTACATTAAGTCTGACCGTCGCAAAACGCCCCATAGCGGCTGTTCAGCGACTTAGTCTAGGGTCTTTTAGGCTCGCTATGCAGTATGATGAAATACGTATAATATGGCATTATGTCAAATTGAAGTGGGTGGTTTCTACACAGCTTGGAATCATCCCATAAAACCAATAAGAAGAGAGCTATAGACGGACGATTATGTCAAAACGTTTTTCTACAGGCTCGTTAAGAGAACACAATGACTGATAACTTTCTTTGCCTGATAGCAAAATATACTCCGATTATTGATTTCTTCACGGCCTTAATTCCTATAGCCATCGCTGCATTGGGGTCTTACATCGCTGTGCAGCAATACAGAACCAATAGAAGAAAGCTTCAGATTGATCTATTCGATAAAAGGTATGCTGTTTACGATGCAATACGAAACTATATTATTGTAGTAATACAAGGAAACCAAAAAGATCTTGCTCTACAGCAAGCCTTCAGCGCAGGTACTGTGGGAGCTGAATTTCTTTTCAATAAGGAAATAAAGGAATACATCAACCAACTATGGTCTAAGTCAGTAGATTTAATGGAGTGGTCTGAGGATGAACACACCTCAACACATGCATCTGAACGGGCTGCGCATAAAAAATGGTTTGGTGCCCAACTTAAAGAGATCGACAATAGGTTTATGGAGTTCATGCATGTTTCTTAGTAATCACTAACAAGATCACAACTTCGTGGTCGCCCCTGCTAAAAACGTTAGCACTACAAGGATATATCGCGCATGTCGTCAGTTTTTCTAAGTCATAACTCCATGCTTCTCTTTCAGATAAGCTATATGCTGACTTTACCAACCCAAATGAATTTGAAATCTCTTATTCAAAACTATTAATAGCACTAGGCGTTAAAGAAACGCCTAAAGCCATCAAACAACAAAAAACTTATCAACCCAAGCAAAGTAAACCTCAATCTTTACCAGGTGATGTTCCGCGCGAACAAGAAATTAAAATTGTTGGTATTGTAAAAGAGAGAACTAAACAAGATAGAGAATACTCTGGCTTGCAAGATTATTATTTACAACTATCAAAAATTCCAGCAAGAGACTGGGTGCACTTTTTTGACCAGTCTAGAGGTTTTGCCCGTCACTCAATGTGGCGTAGAGCTTGGATTGAAGGCGATTGTATTGTCGTTAAATGTGCACTTGATGAGTTAAACCGTTATCATTTAAAAGATCTAAAGCACGATGTTGCAGAAGCAAATCGAGAGTTAGAAAAACATATAGACGAATACAATGCTAACTCTCGCATTCAAGCAGAGCTGGAAGAAGCTAAAAGAATTGAGCGTGATAATCAGCTGGATGATTTAGATTTTAGCTAATGATACAAGCAGTGCTAACAAACATATCAAATCGACTCCAAAAAGCTGCTCTTTTTTGCGCAATTTATATGGGCGTTAGGCTCTCAGGGAGGTCAGTATTAATAAATTTATTTACAAAGATGAATCTGGTTCTGTAGAAAGAGAGCTGGCACTGATGCTTGGGAAAATCACCCACCATATCCATCCTGAAATTGTTAAATACATTGAAAATGAAAACTTAAACTATCACAGAAAATTCAGTGATATTTGCCATGAAAATCTAAATATTTCAGCGTTTCTATATCCTAAGTCTGATTGCGTATTCCCCGGCTTTAGGCGACCAATAAATAAAGAGAAATCGGCTCAATGGAAAAATAATGTTTACATGGCCGACGGTACGATATTGAATGACAACACCTTTCCAAGACATATATGGGCCTTCCTATCTATGGGGAAGGCTTATTCTGGTGGTAAAACTGGCATGTGGGCTTCAAGCGGATTAGATAGGTTTGAGCTGGCACATGTTTTTGGTCACAAACCAAATGAAAGGGATTTAGAGAAAGAGGTGTTTATTGACATTGATATGGAGACCAAGCCTTATGGCCTCTTTACTTCAGCTTCCAACATAGTGTTAATTCCTAAGGGTTTTGCCAAGCCTACAGATCACATGAAAAGCATTAAAGTGTGCTTCTATAAAAGGCATATAGACCTTTACGGAAATAACATTGTTGGCTTGGGCAGTCTCAATGAAAACTGTATCCCTAGTTGGTACGAAGAAATGCAGTGGCTAGCACCGGTGCTCCAAAAAGACTGGAAGGTTAAAATTGATAAGTTGCTAGAATATAGAGAAAACTATCTTGAGAGAAAATATTCCTAACAAATCAAGCAAGAAGGACGCGCAAAAGCGCGCCTCTTCTTGAGGCGTTGACCATCCGGTTTCGAACTGAACCGTCTCAATGCCTCGACTAAATCGAGGCTTTTTCACATTAGGTGAACGTCCGCTTTAGGCACTAGAGCGACCATTGCAATCATCAGTTGGATGTTAGGGATTCAACAGGGGGAAGTTGGGGAGTTATTGGTTGCTGACCACGCAAGATGGTCGTTAATGGCCGTTGCTGTCATTAGAGCGCAGCTAATTTACAATTCAATAACAGATATTACTCAAAGGCTGTTTGATCAAATCTAAAGGGGTCGTAACGATTATTTTTCATACAGCTATGTTATTTCCGTCCCGGATTTTCGGCTAAATCAGTTGTTTTACTTTTGTTGAGCGTCCGCTTTACGCACAAGAGCGCCCGTTGATCTGACCTAATTGAACTAGATACCTCTATAAAAGATAAGGCCGTAAATTAACAGAGGTATGGGCTGTAAAATTTACTATTGTAAAAATGTATCACTAGTACTAATATTGCCTAATCTAGTCACCGATAGGGACTACTGTTAGGTCAGTTGGGTATACACCCGCTGGGTTCCTAGGTCAGCCATACGGCGGCACGCGGACATTCTTTTTCTCAATTAGAATGTAGAGTGCGTCATGTTAAATCCCCGAAAATCTCTCAAGAAACCTCGTCATTTTGCTTTCTCTAAACAGAAAGGTCTTTGCTATTACTGTGCCCAACCAATGTGGGATGGATGTCCGAAATCTTTTTCTGTCAGGTATGGATTGTCTGTTCGGCAGGCACGGAGGTTTCAGTGTACTGGTGAGCACCTGATGGCTCACAAGGATGGCGGTAGTAGTGGTCGAGAGAATATTGTTGCGGCTTGTCTTTTTTGTAATGTTGGGAGGCACAGAAGAGGGAGGGATTTAGATCCTCATTGTTTTAGAGGTTTGGTACAAAGAAGGATGAATGCTGGTCGCTGGCATGCAGCTAGGGCTGTTCTGTGAGAGGGCGCTTATAAAAATGCAGTAGGAATTAAAAATGAGACTGCTCATGGAAGTAAACTGACCCAAAGCCTCGACAGAATTCGGGATATGTTTTCCTTATGTGAGCGTCCGCATTAGAGCGGCCACTCATACTAGCCGCCCTTTATCCTCCGTATTAGGTGGCACCATAATATTCTGCGCTTGTCGCAAAGGGGCCCCATAGCTGAAGTTGGGGAGTTATTGGTTGCTGACCACGCAAGATGGTTGTTAATGGCCCGTTGCTGTCATTAGAGTGCAGCTAATTTACAATTCAATAACAGACATTACTCAAAGGCTGTTTGATCGAGGTTGCGATAAAACCGTCATAGGCGGTGATTCCGGAAAAAACCTAACTACTGAATATTTTCATCGGTAGGCTCAATATGGGATTCTCTGAGTCCGCAAAGCTAATAATCACCGCGATATGCCCAGCAGTCACCAGGAAGTAACTCACCGCCGAGAATATTTGGCCGTAGCGATCCAGCGGAATTAAATGGGAAAAATGTCGCTGCCGCCATTCAAAGATGACCTCGATGGCGCCAACAAACAAAAAGAATACCAGCAGCGCTAGGCCGAAGATATAAGCCAACAAAAGCCCCAGGCCTATGCCTGCCATACATACGGATAAACCCGCCCATGAGTGCATTGAAAAGCTTATGCTCTTGAGTACGTGGCCACCATCTAAAGGCAAAATAGGCAGTAGATTAAACAAATTTAATAAGGCGCTAAGCACTGCGGCCCCGGCAAATAACTCTATGTCCGTTACCCAATAAATAATCAAACAAGCCAGCGACATAAAGAGACCAAAACACGGCCCCATGATAGAGATCACCACATCTTGCCAGCGGGTATTGATCTTATCGTCGGATACCGCCAGGCCGCCAACAAAGGGGATTAAGTAAATGCCTTTGGTTTTAATCCCAAAGTATTGCATCGCTCTTACATGGCCATATTCATGCACCACCAGGCAGGCCACTATTACTAGGGCAAATTCTACGGTAAACAACCAGGCATAACCGGCTACGGATGCCCCCGCCAACGCCACTTTTATCACCTTGGCGCTTTTAAAAAGCTTAAAGGCCAGCGCCGCCAACCCCATAAAACTGTGTGTTGATTTTTCTTTGGCTAGATATGCTGAGGCGGTTAATAGGAACTCACCTGTTTCTTGCTGATGCTGATCTACCCATAGCTGATAGGCCACGGTTTGATCTTTGGCTTGCAGATTTAAGCTGATCTCTACGCTATTGTTTGGTTGCTGTAAGAGAAATCTATGTACAATTTCACTGGCGGTGACTCCACTTAATTCGACCTTGCTCACCAGCTCATCGGCCCAGTACAAACACTGGGTACCCGCACCATCGTTTTCAAGCTTTAAGGTTTTGCCAAATAGTTCGAGTTTTAACAACGGTATTTCTCGCAAAGTTATTTTTAAGGCGATTATCTTACCTGAGTTCATGCCAGACTGCATAAAGATTAGAGATTAGTGGGATCAGATGAAACTTTAACGCTTGATGGGGGATTTTTAAGCATAATCCCCCCCAAGTCCTCGTCTAAATTCAGTTGATTTTGTTTTTCTCGAGAATCCGCTTCACGCACAAAATCGACCGCCTATGGCGGGATGAGTTGGTCCAATCCTAATCATTAGCTATTCATCAGTGACTGTATATGGCTGATTGTCTCCTTTGCTTCTGCGCACTCGGTCTTTGAGTCAGCCTCTCTTACATCCCAGTATGTCTTTGAGCTTATAAAGGGTCTAATAACACTCCATATCCCCCAAATTTCTTTAGATAGCTTCTGTAGGTGTTCGGGGACTTGATGTTTATTGCAGGGTTGCTCTTCTGTCATCTCAGCTATAACTAGAGCTAAATAGAGCATTGCTTCCTTTGGGCCTAAATCAATAATGAGTTGAAACTTATCTCGGTGGAAGTCTATCTTTCTGTATTTAACAATTTCTTCAAACTTTCGGCGTTCTTGATCGTTGATTAGTATGTTTTCTATCTCGCAAGCGTTTGAACAATCATTCATTAACTTAGCAATCAGTGTTTTTTTATTGTTGCTAGATGTTCGATAAATTAGATTGTGATTTTTGCAGGATCTTGCCCATAAACTACTTTTCATAGTCTTTACCTTATTCTTATTATTTTTATAATTCACAACTAACTTGTGAAGCTTCACTAGTTAGTTGTGAATAGTTGGTTTTACGTTTTCTTGACAATTTGATTTTGATTTAATATATAAACTCCTTATATATCAATAGGTTACGCTAATAAAATATTGATATCAAGAGCGGCATGTGAGATACTGTTAATCGTTTGTCATCAAAGCTACGCGAGGAAGGGTTATGTACGTACGTTACATAACTACCTTTTTAGGTTTTGCGCTGTCGTCTGCGACTCTGTTGCAAAATTTATTTCATTACTGAAATAAATACCTCGCGCCTGCCGCGGGCTTTTGCCTTCGGCCTGGTTGTTTGATGACAAAGGTTGTCAAAGATTTACTCAAATAAAAATAATAAGAAGGAGTATTCACATGAAAATGGTGAATAAAAATTCTCTTCACAGAAAATGTGTGAAGAAGCTAGAGCGCATAGAAATCCGTGTATCTGATCTAGAAAAAGAAGCTATTAAAACAAAGGCAGATTTGTTGAATTTAGCTGTTTCTCAGTACATTCGAACCACAGTTTTAATCTCTACTGTTATTGAACGGCCAAGTCGTATAAGCAGGGAGTATAGAAATCAATTGTCAGCTATAGGCAATAATATTAACCAGCTTGCTCGAGCGGCAAACTCTGGTAATTACGTGCCAGCCCGAGAATTGGAATCGTTGAGGCAGGCGGTTTTAGCTTTGGTGAATAAGCAGCCTTAGGTGATTTGCGAGCGAGCCGGCCCAAGGAATGCGCAAGGTAAATGTAGTGGTAAATCCCCGTTTAGTGACCTATTAATCGCTGTTAGCAAAGCCCGCTATTTATTAGCGGATGATCCCAAGTATGCAGGGTTAGAGCAGGGTGAGAGAGTGGCTGGGGTCGAAACTCATTCCCTAACCCCGTACCTCGAGGGTTTATCTGACCCTGAAATTTATGCTGAGCTAGCTATCGCTGACATGGAGGCTCAAGCATTAGAGGCAAGAGGTGAGCGAAAAGCACCAAATCATCTGTGCATAGATAGAGAGATATCGTTTCACCCATCCGATGATGTAACACCGGATAAGGCGTTATTAATTGTGAAAGAGGCTATAGAGATTGTGATGGGCTGTATTGATTCCCGTCCGTCGCTGCTAGTTGTACATAATGATAAAGCGCATTTACATGTGCATATGTTGATTAGTGTGACAGATGACAAGGGGGCTATATTTAATAAGCGAAATGACGATCGGCTATGGAATGCAGCTATGGATAAATTAGAGGTAAAGCATGACTTGACGAGAGTGGAGGCTAGGGGGGAGCAATCTGCTAAAGGACAGGGAGTTAAATCATCTGCTAAATCACAGCGTGCTAAATCTAAGCGTACGGGTGGGTCTCCGCTGATACAGAGATTTCAGCAAGATATTACTAAAGCTGAAGAGGTGTCAAAAGGGGATTTTTCTATATTTATAAAAAACTTGCTTTCTGCTGGCATTCAACCGGTTGTCAATTGCAATAAGCGTGGTTCAACTATACGAGGCATAGGCTTCTATGCTGCTGGAGAATACTTCTCTGGGAGCAAATTAGGCCGATCTTTTAGTTGGGGAAAGCTTAGCAAGAGAGCCTGCTATAAAGAAAGTGATAAAGCACAGCTGCTTTCGCTAAAAGCAAGGTATGAGAAAATAACGAGTAAATGCTGTGAGATAACGCACGACGCTAAAAGTATCAAAAATATATCAGGTTATGACTTAGAATCATCAAAACCAGCGACTAGGCGTAATTTGATTTGTCGCCATTTTGATGTTGTAAAAACTAAAGAAAAAAACATATATAAGTGGAAGAAAACGGGGCTTGAGGCTTTTTTGGAGATCATTAATCCCCCTAAGCTTTCAACAGTCCGTGGTTCAAATGTAACAGTCATTAATGCAATGTTAGAAAGGACGAGTACGCTTGGTTGGGGTGCGCTAAGAATAAACGGATCAAAAGAGTTTAAAAAATTAGTATATGAAAAAGCTAAGGTAATGAACATTAAAGTAGACTTCAATGATACTGATCTAAATATTCGTTTTTGTATTGAATCTTATGAGATAGGCTTATCTGATTCTGATAAGAGTTTACTTGTTGATATCACAAAATCTAAATTAACCCAGTTTGGTGGGGATTATGAATCAGCAATTATACTTGCATTAGATGAAATTGTTGGGAATGCTAACTTGCCAGAGCCAGAGCCAGAGCCAGAGCCAGAGCCAGAGCCAGAGCCAGAGCCAGAGCCAGAGCCAGAGCCAGAGCCAGAGCCAGAGCCAGATCAATGGTCTGTTTATATTTCAAAGTTGAATGAAGAGGAGAAAAGGAAGGTTTATAGGGTTTTAGACGTTAAGTTTTCTGGTGATTTGATGTGTCTTAACCTTGCCGTTGAAAAATACATCGAGTTAAAAGAAAAGCTAAATTTAACTGATATAGGAGGAGGCTGTAACTTCGATTGATAAGGTATAAGATATTATTTGTGATTGGTTAAAATAATTAATATATTAAGTGTTGTCTTCAGCGGTTACTAAAAATTAATAAATCAATGTCATTGTTGAGGGCCAAATAATAGAATTGTCATGTTTTACAGCTGAGCAATTGTTAATTCAATCGTTTGAAAAGTGAAACGTTTCACTTTATAGTCAATAGAGATAATGCGTTTCTTGTGACTCGCTAAAAGTGAAACGTTTCACTGTAATATCAGTAAGAGCGGAAGAGACTGTAACTAAATCTGTGTAACTGTCTATCATTAAACCCCAAAAAGGGTAAGGATAGACAGCCATGAACCACGACGAACTAAAAGCAATAGCCCAAGCCGCAGCCAAGAACATTAAGACGGAAGCTGATCTTAATGAATTCAGGCAGATGCTCACCAAAATCACCGTTGAAACGGCCCTTAATGCTGAATTAGACGATCATTTAGGTTACGCAAGGCACGAGTCATCGGAAGCGAGTAATAGCCGCAATGGCTTTACCAGCAAGACCTTGCAGACCGAAGATGGCCAATTTCAAGTTGATACTCCACGCGATCGAGCAGGTAGCTTTGAACCCCAGCTGGTTAAAAAGCATCAGCGCCGCTTTACCTCCATGGACGATAAAATTCTCTTCCTCTACGCCCAGGGCATGAGCACACGGGAAATCGTCACCACCTTTAAAGAAATGTACGGTGCGGATGTTTCGCCCACATTAATCTCAAAAGTGACTAACGCCGTTATCGATCAAGTTGTCGAGTGGCAAGCGCGGCCGCTGGATGCCATCTACCCCATCGTCTATCTCGACTGCATCGTGCTTAAAATTAGGCAGGACAAACAGGTTATCAATAAAGCGATCTACTTAGCGTTAGGCGTGAATATAGAAGGCCATAAAGAGCTATTAGGGCTGTGGATATCTGAAAATGAAGGCGCTAAGTTTTGGCTTAACGTACTGACTGAACTGCAAAATCGCGGNGTAAAAGATATTTTAATTGCCTGCGTTGACGGCCTCAAAGGCTTTCCCGATGCCATTAATGCTGTCTACCCTGATACCCAAATACAGCTCTGCATTGTGCACATGGTGCGTAACGCCATGAAGTTTGTGCCTTGGAAAGATTACAAGGCCGTAGCGGCAGATTTAAAACGGATTTATAAGTCAGCAACCGAAGAGGAAGCCCTGCAAGCGTTAGCGCAATTTGCCGAGTGCTGGGACGATAAGTATCCACAGATAAGTAAATCATGGCATGCCCACTGGCATAACCTCAATACCCTGTTTGCTTACCCTCAGGACATACGCAAAGCGATCTATACGACCAACGCCATCGAATCACTCAATAGCGTGATTCGTAAGGCCGTGAAAAAGCGCAAGCTATTCCCTAGTGACGACTCGGCCAAAAAAGTTGTTTACTTGGCGATACAGGAAGCTTCAAAAAAATGGACGATGCCGATAAGGAATTGGAAACCGGCCTTGAACCGATTTATCATTGAATTCGAAGGCCGTTTAACGGATTATATTTAACCTAGACAGTTACACAGAAATATTTACAGGCTCGAGCGGAACGCTTGAATCGATCCGACTTTTCTAGGCATTTTGTCGTTTTTACAATGTTATTTTCATAATCCACCTGCGATATGTCATTATTGTTGTAATGCGGGCTAGTTGAGTTGCAGAATAACTCAAGATAGCAAATAGCAGCATAGATAATCATTTACTTCAGACGGCGTTACAGCTGCATAATTCCCAATTCAAGAGTGTGAAATCCTCATTCGCCTGTAGAATGAAGCCACTATCAGTGAGTATGGTGCTTTTCCGAGCCCTATCTGCCTGAAAATACGACATGAGTATATCTACAGTGGCGACATGTCCTGTTTGACTACATATAATAGGTCGAATTGCTTCCCCCATTATTAGCTGACTAAGTACTTCAAGCGATCATTACACTTATTTAAGGATTGAATATAAATGAAACTCGTATTAGCACCAGCCTTCGACCACGGTATTGGCCTTGCTCCGCTGCAAGGTGTTGGTATTCGGTATATAGGCCCTAATGGCTTTATTAGCTTGTTAGAAGGTGAGTTGGGGCTACCCATGCCAGAGTTGTCGCACACAAAAAATGTGATGGCCTACCTACAGTTTCTCCAGCGGCCTGAGCATAGCGCGCATTTTTATTGGCAATCACTACAAAATGCCTCGGCCATCCGTACCGCCGAGACCTTATTGCAATGGCGTAACACCCTGTATGAATACGGTTGGAATGGTTGTTGGCAGCAGGCCGAGCCAAAGCGTATAGCTGATTTGGCTTCTGTTGAAGAAAGTGGTGCGCACAAATTAGATATCGGCTTGGGGCAGCGTAGCCTGCGTGTTATTTCAAGGCTGGACGTATTTATCACTCAAATTGAAACAATTGAGATTATAGACGCCGATGCATTAACCCCCTGTATTCAGGCGATAGTAACTAAACTGGCAGGGCAGGGAGTCGCCATTCAGCACTTAAGCGATTTTGCACTGAGGGCTCAGGGTGATTTGGCTCTTTTACAAACCGCGTTCACCCACCCGGCGCAGCAACAAATCAGCTTAAGTAACGACGGCTCGGTGCAGTGGTTGCAGGCGCAATCGTTACAAACGGCTGTACGCTGGCTGGCAGAAACGGTTCGACTACACCCCAATAAACAAATTGCTATCTTTGCGCCCAATGATGCTGAGGCTATTGACGATGCCTTAATGGCAGCAGGTTTACCACTAACCGCACACAGCGTTTCATCATCGGCAAGGCCAGTATTGCAATTGTTACCGTTAACCTTGCAACTGCTGCAGGCACCACTTAACCCCGGGGCATTGTTACAGTTTTTAACCCATCCGGTTAATCCACTGCCTTATAGGTTGTGCCGTATGCTGGCCGACGTAGTCGCCAATAACCCAGGTATCGATAGTGAACCGTGGCGGCAGGTGGTGCAGTCATATTTCGAGTTATTAGAGCAAGGAGATGCAACAGCTGTTAAGGCTCAACGCAAACAATTAGCTGATTGGTTGGATGTTGCGCGTTATCCGCAAAATGCCGTCTCGGTTACAGCTATTAATCAACAACTTCAATTGTTACATCGTTGGTTGCGAGGGCGCGAAGCTAATTTAGAAAACCCAAAAGAGCGCCTTTTGTATCAACAGGCCATGGCACAAGTCGATGAGTTTGCACAAGCCTTGGATGTATTGGCTACCAATACGCAGCAATTAACCACAAACGATATTGATGATGTAATGCGCCAAGTGCGGTCGCGTGGCAGCGCAATGAGTGGCCGCGAAGCGCAGGCTGGCCATATAACTGTGCTAACAGATGCAGGCAGTTTTGCCCCAGAGTTAGACAGTGGCATTTACGACATAGTTATTTGGCTAGGAGTAGAAGAGCAAACCATCAAAACCTGGCCCTGGTTTAAGCAAGAGCAAAAAGCGCTAAGGCAGCAGGGGATTGATTTACCCGAGCAAGCGAGCTTGGCAGAGCTGGCCAATCAGCAGCTTAACCGTTTATTGCTGGCCGCCAGTGAGCAGCTGTTATTAGTGCAATTGCAGCGCAATAATGCCGCGCACCCCGTATTAGAAAAAATCCGCAGCTGCTTAGGTGAGGGCTTTAGCGCCCAGCCCTTGCAGCAATTAATGTTGCAGCCACAGCCTGCTATGAAACAGATAGCCAGCATACAGCTACCTCAGCGCCAGCGCTGGTGGCAGTTTGATAAGGGCCTTTTATCTGAGCCATCGGTGCGCTGGTCATACTCGCGGGTGCAAAAATACTTATTTACTCCACATGAATACGTGTTTAATTACATGGCCAAAATTCGTAATGATGATGTGCTAAGTCTAAATGACGATGCGCGCTTAAAGGGCTCACTCATACACTGGTTAGTAGAGGCCTTTTTTGAGCAGCATGGCGATAACAGCTGGCGTGCATTGGATGAGCAGGCGCTAGCAGCTTGGGCGCGTAAAGAGCTTAGCCAGTTAATTAACCAACGAGGTGCGGTGTTAATTCAGCCGGGCAGGCACGTAGAGGCAGAGCAATTAAAAGCCACTGGTGTCTCAGCGCTGCAATGTTTAGTGGGGCATTTAAAGTCGTCCGATGTTGCAACGATTGAAGTAGAGAAAAAACAAGAAGCTACATTCGGGGCTGATACTTTTCTGGGTTATATCGATTTATTGGTCATCCATAACGACGGTACTGAAACTGTTATTGATATCAAGCTGGGTGGCTTAAGTAAGCGTCGTGATGAGATTAAGCACAATCTCGCCCTGCAATTGACTACCTATAGTTGGCTGCGCCGTGAGAATGGTGCCACCACATGGCCCGAGCATGGCTATTTTATCATTAACGGTAATCAGCTATTGATGGCTAACAAACATAAGTTCCCTGAAGCCACCGTCGTGCAAACAGTAGACCCAGGCTCCAGTGCAGAGCTGTGGGGCAAAATGCAAATGACTCTGGCCTGGCGCAAAGCGCAGTTGCTGGCCGGTGAAGTGGAGCTGCCCTTAAAAGACATTCCCCAAGACCGTGCAGTTGAGCCCGCCGCAAGTGGCTTAGCCATGGGCGATCAAGATGAACAGTGGTCCGACTATAGCCACTTAACAGGTTGGGAGTAGCATTATGGATAATATTACCTTTATTTCTGCTGGTGCAGGTTCGGGCAAAACCTACAACCTAATGGAGCGTTTAGCCGCATTACTGCTAGATGAAAATAGCGGCATCAAGCCTGAAGGGGTTATGGCCACCACGTTCACAGTTCGCGCATCCAATGAGTTAAAAGAGCGCGTACAAGAAAAATTATTGCATGAACAGCGGCCAGAGCTAGCGGCACAAATGGAGTCGGCTTTTATTGGCACAGTTAATGGTGTGTGCGGCCGCTTGTTAAAACAATTCTCTTTTGAGTTGGGGTTGTCGCCACAGTTAGATGTGATCCCCGAAAATGAAACGTCTGCATTATTTAGGCGCGCTTTAGATCAAACCCTAAACATAGAGCGGGTGCAGGGTATTAATCGCCTAGCTAATCGCTTTAGTGTTGAAGATTGGCGTAAAGACGTAGAGGGCCTGGTGCAAGCAGCGCGCGCAAATAACCTCACAGCAGAACAGTTGCGCAGCCAAGGTGCCGCCAATGCCAATAAGCAACTGAGTTTTTGTGGCCAACCCAAAGCTAATATCAATGCCTTAAGTTTATTAAAGCTGCTTAACAAAAGTGTGGGCGAAATCGATACCAGTATTGATAGCACTAAAGCCACTGCAGGGTTTATTGATCAGGCTCGCGGCATGAACATGCAGTTAAGCGGCGATAATTGGGCATGGGTAGATTGGCTAAGGTTAGCCAAGGCTGGTGTGGGTGCAAAGAGTAGAGCCTGTGTAGAAGAGTTAATAGATTATGCCAGCCGTTTTGAAGTTAGCCTTGAATACCAAAACGATGTACGCAATTATTTAGAGCAGCTCTTTGCCGTGGCGGCTGATGCCATGGCCGATTTTCAAGCCATGAAAACCCGTATGGGTTTAATCGACTTTGTCGACCAAGAGCGTGAGCTACTGCGTGCCCTTGAGCTACCGCATGTATGCGCAGTATTAGAGGATGAGCTTGACCTATTAATGGTGGATGAGTTTCAAGATACCAGCCCCATTCAGTTGGCGTTATTTTTAAAGCTCAGCCAGTTAGCCACCCAAGTGATTTGGGTGGGTGACATCAAACAGTCCATCTATGGCTTTCGAGGTAGTGATCCAAGTTTAATGCTAGGTGTTATAGAGGCAATGACCCAACGAGGCATGGCCATCGATACGCTCGAGCATTCCTGGCGCTCGCGGCCAGAGCTTATCGAATTAGTGAATAGTATTTTTGTAACCGCTTTTGCTGGTGAGTTAGAGCCGCAGCAAGTGGCGTTGCAATTTCCCGAGCAGCGTTGGGGAGTTAAATGGCCTACGCCAGCCTTGCAGATTTGGGCGCAAAATTCACGCAATGCCAGCAAGCGTCAATCGGTAGAAACTCAGGCCAATGATATAGCCTATGGCGTGCGCCAGCTGGTAGACAGCGGCATCAGTGTTATCGATAAGGGCACGCAGCAGCCGCGGCCCATGGCCTTGGCCGATATTGGCATCCTATGCCGCACCGGCAAAAATATTGCGCGGGTTAGCAAGGCGCTAGAGCAGCAGGGCCTAGCGGTGAACTTAAAGCGTGAAGCCTTAATGGCCACGCCCGAGGCAGTGTTAATCAAAGCGGCATTGCGGTTGTTGGTAAACCCCCGTGCAACATTGGCCCGTGCCGAGCTTATAAGCCTGGTGGCTAACCAGCCGGTGGCCGAGTGGCTAAACCAACGTGTTAGTGCTGTTAAAAGCGAGGCCTATGCTGAAGATAAAATGGCAGGCCTAAATCATGAGGTAATAGAGCGGATGTTGGCCATGCGTGATGCACTGCGCTTTACCACGCCGGTTGAAACACTGCGCCGTTTACTTTGGCAAATGGGCGCGCGCGATATAGTCATGGGCTGGGGTGGCCACAGCACCCTGGTGCAGCAACGCCTGCTCAACTTAGATGAAATGGTAGTGCTGGCCAGCAACTATGAACAACATTGCCAGCAACAAAATGCCGCAACGACTGTAGCGGGCTTATTATTGTGGTTGGATACGTTAGCCAGCGATGAACTCGATAAACAGGCGCAAGTGGAGGGTGCCGATGCAATTACCGTGGTTACCCATCACGGCGCCAAAGGCCTAGAGTGGCCCGTGGTGCTGTGCTGTGATTACGGTGATGCCCTCAAGGGCGATCTTTGGGGTATTAAAGCCATCACCACTGAGCCCTTCGATGTCAATGCGCCGCTGGCTAACCGTTTTTTACATTACTGGGTGCCGCCATCGGCTTGGCATAAAACCAACATGGCTTTTTACGATAAAGCCGAGGCCAGTGAATATGGCCTCGCGTTATTAGAGGCAAGCCGCCGTGAAAGCCAGCGTCTAGTGTATGTGTCGATGACCCGTGCCCGAGATATGTTGATCTTGCCCTGTAAAGCCAGCGTGCTAGAAAAAGGCACCGGCCTACCTTGGTTAACGAATGTCGGTGCCGATTGGATATTGGAAGCTACCGACACCCTCGAGCTGGGTGATGACGCTGAAATACCCACCCAAGTGATGCACTTGGATGCCGGTGAGCCCATAAGCCAGCACAGCCAGCAGCAATACTTCGGCTTTACAGCCCGTGAGCCACAGGCTTACCCAATAGCCAACATCTCACCTTCACAAGCCAAGGCCATTGCAATCAAAGTGGCGAGTAACCAGCAATACGCCGGTATTATTCCGCTCCCAACCGATAGAGATGCCGCCATCGCAGGCACGGCCTTACACGCAGTGCTGGCTACACAGCTATTGCAACAACAGGCCAGCGAGGCTGACATAATCAAAGTAGGCCAGCAGTTGCTAAATAGCGCAGGCCTCAGCGCGCTAGATACCCAAGCAGTTATAAAGGCAGGCACCGCCTTTTTAAACTGGTTAACCCAACAATGGCCAGGCGCAAAACTGTATATGGAGTACCCCGTTAGCATGACCAATGCCGTGGGGCAGCTACTAAACGGCACTATCGATTTATTAATCGAAACTGATCAGGGCTGGGTGATTATTGATCATAAAAGCACCTCAACCGAACTAAATGATTTACCGCATGTAGCCAGTCACTATGGTGGCCAGCTGGCGGCTTATAGGCATGCATTGCAAGCAGTAACCAACAAGCCCGTGCTTAGCCAGTGGTTGCACTTTATGGCCATGGGCTCAGTGCTTGAATGTGAGCTGGTGGAATAGGGGCAGTCGTACCGGACTTGATCCGGTACCCAGAGGAGCCGGCATCCAGTTTTTATTTTGTCTTGCCCGCTCACGAGCCCTCATGCCGGCCTGCGTACTTGATACAGCCTTATTCGGTCATGCCGGGCTTGACCCGCTATCCACTAGCAAAATTTGGTTTGGCGACTAACGGATTAACAGCGGCCGCTCACTATTGGTTATAAACTAGGCGGTTAAATGTAAAGGCCAAAATAGATAAGTTTAAAATTTTTAAAAACACAGTAAGCCATTGGTGATAAAGGCTTTTTTATGCTTAACTAGGCGGCTTAAAACAATAAACAGTTTCCTGTGAGTGGTAATAGTTTTTACCTCAAGCTCAATTGGATGGACTCTACAAACGCACAGGAACGTGCACTTAGGAAACTCGCGCTAAGAATTAAGGATGTTTAGTGGCCGCGAGCTCTACAGTAAATAAAGTCAACACCGTTCAGAATAAGATACTTTGTTACAATAGTGAGTTATTCCATCTTGAAAAATCAGGTTTAGAAGGCTACGTGACAAAACAAAGTGTTTTAGAGGTTTTTGGGTTTAAGTTTGGTCGGAGCGGTGCGCACTCAGCGCGCAGTATGATGATTGCCGAACTCACCACGCTCATGGCTGCGCACCCAGAAGGGGCTACGGCCGAACGGTTCAAAGAAGATGTGCTCACTTTCAATCTGCTACATAAGCCGACAAGTAATTCACGGAGATTGACTTACCGCCACCTCGTCGATCTCTACGGACTAACGGATGATGTTTGTCTGTTTCGTGTGTTCCGCAAACTCTGGCTCCAGGCGCCTTCGGCACAGCCAGTATTAGCGCTACAGTTGGCGCTTTGTCGCGATCCGTTATTACGTGCATCCATGCCCAAGTTAATGGCCCTAGAGCCTGGTGAGTCGATTACTCGCCAAGATATGGAGGCTTTATTAGAACAGCATAATCCGGGGGGCTACAGTGCAGCGTCACTCAAGTCTTTTGCGCAAAACATTAATGGCAGTTGGACACAAGCCGGTTTTCTACTTGGCCGTGCTCGTAAAACCCGTAGTCAAGCACCTGTCCATGCAGTCAATGTCGCTTTCGCCTTGTTTATAGCTTCCCTGCAGGGTCTACAAGGACAACGAGGTTTCAACAGTGAATGGTGCCAGCTATTAAGCCGTGATACAGATCAGTTATATCAGTTGGCTCACGTGGCCTCATTGCACGGTTATCTACGTTTTAAACAATCAAGTGAAGTTGTGGAAGTTACTTTCCCCGGCTGGCTCAACGATAACGAAAAGGAACTTTTCAATGGCTGATCGCATCAGCTCCTTGTTGAAAAACTACGAGAGCCATATTAGTTTACCCTGGGCACAAATGGCCTCGAGCGAAGAGCGCTCTATTTTTATCATCTATAAACCAGAAGATGAGCTTAAGTTGCGCGCCCGCGTCGGCGAATTTGAACTGGTTACCCAAAAGTATGATCACCCTTGGACGTTGTTAGATATCACCGACAGCTTCGCCAGTTGGCTGGCTGGGCAAGATTATGCTGAGGCCTACTTCGAAGATCCAGAGTATTTAACTGGCAACTACCAATACTTCGCCGAAGAGTTAGTCGATCAGCTAGCTCAACAAATTATTGATCAACAAACCGACCAAACGGCAGTGGTGCTTTTAGGTTGTGGTACGTTGTTTGGTATCACCTCTGTTTCTGATCTCGTTAAAGCCCTTGCGGCAAAAATTACCGGCAGGCTGGTGGTGTTCTTTCCTGGGGAACAAGAAGGCAACATCTACCGTTTATTAGACGCCAAAAATGGCTGGGGCTACCTAGCGACCTCAATTAAAGGATAAAGGATAAACCGAATGCTCAATCGCGAAATTTTTCAGAATGACCCTGTAGATAATTTTTTGGCAAACAACGGGGTGGCTAAAGTCTCTGAAGAGAAAACTGCCGAGGCGTTAAAAACGCTAGAGTACGAACTCAAAACTTTTGTTTGCGATGGTAAGTATAAAGAGGGCATGGAGCTTATCCTCAGCAATTACCTCGCAAGCCTTAAAACAAAAAACGAGCAAAAAGGCGTTTGGATTTCAGGCTTCTTTGGCTCGGGTAAATCGCACCTGGCTAAAATGCTCGCCAGCCTCTGGGTAAACCAAGCATTCCCTGGCAGCCAAAGTGCGCGTGGTATTGCAGACCTACCTGACACAACCGTTAAGCTGTTAGAGCAGTTAACCGATGAATCTCATAATCACCCTGGGCTGCACGCCGCATCTGGTACGCTCGGTGCCTCGGCGGGTAAAAAAGTACGCCTGTCTCTGCTGGCAATCATCTTTAAATCACTAGGGCTACCCGAACAGTACCACCTGGCTAAATTCTGCCTATGGCTTAAGTCCGAAGGTGTTTATGAGCAGGTGAAGCAGTCGGTCACAGCCAAAGTGTCTGGTGCTGAAGCTGAGGCTTTATGGGTGAAAGAGGTACGTAACCTACATGTTTCCCCTTTTATGCATAAAGCGGTTATCGAAGCCCTGCCGCAGTTGGCTACCGACCCCAAAGAAGCGCGAGAGATGTTACGTAGCCAATACGCCATCGTCGAAGACGTTAGCAACGATGAAATGGTGGATGCCTTGGTCGAAGCCCTGGCGGTCGATGGCCAAATCCCGTTAACCCTAGTCGTTCTGGATGAGGTACAGCAATACATCGGCAACGACATAGATCGTGCCCACGATATTCAAGAGGCAGTAGAAACCTGCTGTAAAGCCAGTCAGTTAAAATCTAAAGTTCTTTTTGTAGCAACCGGCCAGAGTGCGCTGGCTGGCATGAGCAGTCTGCAGCGCCTAATGGGGCGTTTCCAAACGCCTGTTCAGCTTGAAGATACAGACGTCGACGCCGTCATCCGCAAAGTAATATTGCAAAAGAAGGAATCGGCCCGCGCTAACATTGAAGATGTATTACAGTCCAACCTAGGTGAGATTTCTCGCCATTTGCACGGCTCTACTATTGAACACAATAAAGATGATGAGCAGGTGATAGTGGCGGACTACCCGCTACTACCAGTTCGTCGTCGTTTTTGGGAAAAAGTCCTGCACGCGCTGGATGTTACCGGTACCGGCTCGCAGCTGCGTAACCAGCTACGCATCGTACATGAGGCCTGTAAGAGTACTGCCAATCAATCTCTGGGGCACGTGTTACCCGCCGATTTCATTTATGATCAAATTGCAACCAACCTATTGCAAACCAGCATGATCTCCAAAGATATTTACGAGACCATTAGTCGCAAAAAAGCCGGTGACCACGACAGCCAGCAACAGGGCCGGGTGCTGGCCTTAATCCTACTGATAGGCAAACTGCCTACCGATGTAGACCATGGCATCGCCCCTACCGAAGAGTTTATAGCTGATCTATTAATTGAAGACCTCACCGGTGATAAAAACCTTGTTCGCAGCCAGGTGCCTGGCTGGTTACAGAGCTTGGAAAAAGAAGGGCTATTAATGTCCATGCAGACAGACCGCGGCCTCGAATACCGTCTGCAAACTGCTGAGAGTGCCCAATGGTACGATGAGTTTAACCAGCAGAAGAATCAGTACCGTGGTAACCCACAGCGCATCGAGGGTTTTAAACAGCAGCTGATTCAGCAGCATATTCGCCAGGCTCTGGGTAAAAGCACGACACTACAGGGCGCTAGCAAGGTGTCGCGCCCCATACAAGCTTGCTTTGAAGCAGAGTTGCCGAATGATGCTGATAAAAAACTCTACGCTTGGGTACATACCGGTTCGGAGAAAGCCTTTCTTGATCAAGCCCGCGGTGCCAGGCCAGAAGAAGCAACGCTCTTTATCTATGTACCCAACAGTAACCAGTCAGATGTAGCCGATGCGCTTATCGAGCAGAAAGCAGCCGAGATGACGCTAGAAATCCGCGGTGTGGCTAGTACCGAGGCTGGCGGCGATGCACGTAAAGCTATGGAAAACCGTAAGAACGCCGCTGACCGCAAGTTGACGCAGTTACTGAAAGACATCTTCGCGGCTATACAGGTGAAGTTGGCCGGTGGTGCCGATGTTGAGGGTGTCGATCTCATTGAGCAGTTAACCAAGGCGGGTCAAATAGCCGTTGAGCGGCTCTACAGCGATTTTGCCCTGGCAGACGACCCCAATTGGGAGAAGGTTTATAACAAAGCATGCCGTGAAGGTGGTGAGAATGCCTTAGAGGGGCTGGGCTACAGCGGTGAAACCGTCAATCATCCTGTCTGCGAGGCTGTACGTCGTTTTATCGGCGTGGGTAAACAGGGCCGGGAGATTATCAGTGAATTCAGCGCCGCCCCCTACGGTTGGCCGTTGGATAGCATCGATGGTGTGCTTTTTGCGATGCTGGCAGCAGGAGTTCTCACCGGCACTGATGCCACTGGTCAGCCAGTGGATGCCAAAAGCTTGGTCCGTACGCAGCTCAGCCAGGTGAACTTACGCCCAGAGCGAGTACAGCTGAGTAAGGTACAGCTCATTAAAATTCGTGGCCTGATCACTGGCTTGGGTGTCGACTGCAGCCCCGGCCAAGAGCAGAGCCAAATGCTGCCGGCGCTGAAAAATGCCAAGGCGCTGGCCTACAGTAGTGGTGGCGATGCGCCTCTGCCTGCGAGCCCCAGTACTGAACAAATCGACGATTTGATGAGTATCACCGGTAACGAGTTGTTAAGTGCCGCGCTTGATGCCAAAGATGAACTGCTGGCCAACTATTCAGCTTGGCAGGCGACAATTGAGCTGGCTCAGGCGCGTAATGTTCAGTGGGGCGAGCTGCGCGATGTATTGCATCATTGCCGTGGCTTAGCCTTTGAGGGGCTTATTGATACTGAGCGCCAGGCCATTATTACTAACCGCAGCCTGCTGGTTTCTCCCAACCCTATCGAGCCTCTGATTAAACAGGCTTTTAGTGGCATCCGCGATAGCATCATGGCTCACCTAGGTGAGTATGAAACCGAGTATGGCAACTGCCTCAATAGTTTAGAGGCCGACGAGCAGTGGCAAAAACTCCCTGCGGACGAGCAGCAACAGCTGCGTGACCATCACAGCATAGCCTCAGTACCACGGGTGGAGTTGGATACCAACGAGCGAGTGTTGCAAAGTCTGGAAGACTGCAGCCTTAGCCAGTGGAACGATAAACGCGCCTCCTTAATGTCAAAGTTTGAAGCTGCACGCAACGCCGCCATTGCCAAGCTTGCACCAAAAGTACAGCGTGTTAGTACGCCACGACGTTTGATCGAAAGCGAGGAAGACCTCAACAAGTGGTTGGCGGAGGCGGAACAGCGTATTCGCGCCCAGCTGGCTAATGGCCCTGTCTCGGTCAGTTAATACGAGCCAGCAAACCGGTCGTCCTGATAAAGTTAAATAACGGACTTAAATGTTATGCGCCAAGCATTAAACAAAACCCTTAGATCCGCGCTGGAAAGCGCGGTCATCAAAGCCCGCGATATCGCTGAGCAGGCCGCTCGTGAAGCTATCGTGCGCCTGGGTGTGGCCGAGTCCACAGTTCCCAGTTACCTGGATGCTGATGAAGTTAGCCTGCGCGTGAAACTTCGTGCCCATGGCCGTAGCCTCGGTGATAGCAAAACCGGTAATGGCGAGCAGGGCATAGCACGCTTAGTTAGCGAGGTAGCCTACGAGCACTGGCACCGCATGTTATTTGCACGTTTTCTCGAGCAAAACAATTTGCTAATGTTCGATGCTCACACGCCCCTCACACTGGAGGAGTGTGAAGAGTTGGCTACCGATGAAGGCGCCCGTAATGGCTGGGAATACGCAGGCCTTTTGGCCGCCAAAATGCTGCCCCAGGTGTTTCGCAACGACTCGCCCGTGTTCGGTTTAAGTCTGGCCCTTAACCATATCCGCTCGCTAGAGGCCCTTATCGCTAAGTTAGATGTAGCGACGTTTCAAGCGCAGGACTCTCTCGGTTGGGTTTATCAATTTTGGCAAACCAAGCGCAAACAGCAGGTCAATGATTCCGGTGTCAAAATTGGCGCCGATGAACTCAGCCCCGTTACCCAGCTGTTTACCGAACCCTATATGGTTAGTTTTCTGCTAGATAACGCCCTGGGGGCCTGGTGGGCCAAGCGTGTACTGACACAAAATGATTTAACTACTGCCAGCAGCGAGCAAGACTTACGCGAGCGCGCCGCTATCGATGGTGTGCCGCTCAAGTATCTGCGTTTTATTAAAGGCGAAAGCGATCAGTGGCAGCCGGCGGCGGGTGGCTTTGAGCAGTGGCCACAAAATTTAAGCGAGCTAAAAACCCTCGACCCTTGCTGTGGCTCCGGCCATTTTTTGGTGGCCGCCTTCTTAATGCTGGTACCCATGCGCATGCAGGACGAAGGCCTGGATGCCAAAACTGCTATCGACGAAGTCATTCAGCAAAACTTACACGGCCTGGAGCTGGATCAACGCTGTGTGGAGTTGGCCGCCTTTGCTTTGGCTTTAGAGGCTTGGCGTTATCCTGCTGCCAGCGGCAAAGCCATTGGTTACCGACAGTTACCTGAACTTCAACTGGCTTGTACAGGGTTATCGGTAAAAGCAGCTAAGTCAGAGTGGAAGCAGCTGGGTGTTAAATTGGCAGATGAAAGTGGCAAAAAAAATATCGGTATTGCCTTAGATTGGATGCATCAAACATTCGCCGATGCGCCGGTATTAGGTAGCCTGATCAACCCGAGAAAGTCCAACGCCGCCAAAATTGTCGAATGGGATGAGTTAAGTGAGGCGTTAAATCAAGCGCTGGCCACCGACAGTGACGATGCCCATGAGGCGCAGATTGCCGC